>JAICXS010000357.1 GCA_025934615.1 Nitrospiraceae bacterium | reverse complement strand
TGATCTGAAGCAGCGAGATGACGGCTGACTCCGGAAAATACACCTCCTCGATCGGCTCGCCCAGCTCGTAGAGTACCTTGCGGCCACCATAGGAGACGAGCCGCATCTTGCCCAAGAGCCGAGCCCGATCGGCATCGGGCAGACCAGAGAGCAGCCGGTTCTTAAATTGTGGTGGGTCGACAGAAGCATGCACGATCAAAAATTTTTATCTTAGCATGCCACCTACCCTCCTATTGTCACCGTGGCGACAGAAGTGCCGAATACCGGTTGAGGCGCCAAATGCCTCTTTCAAAGACCCTCAGAAAGGCGAAACCGCCGGTCTAGATTTTTCTACCTTGATGGAGATGAAGCGAAGAGGAGCGGAGGAGGGTTATGACAGAAGCCGGTCTACAGTCTCTTTCGCTATTTGATAACATTCGCACGCGGCTGACTTCAATCTTCCATGATTGAGAATGGTAATCTTCCCCCGAGTCACACGGACCATGGCCTGTTGCTCCAGGCTCTGAAGGACCAGGCCGGCACTAGTTCGGCTCACCCCCAACATGTCGGCCAGCATTTCCTTGGTTAACGGAAACTCTTTCGCATCGGTCCGATCGTGTACCGTCAGAAGCCACCGGGCACACCGCTGCTCAGCGGCATGCAAGCGATTACAGCCGGCAGTCCGGGCCAATTGGGCCAATTGTGCACCGGCATAACACCGGAGCCGTTCGCGCAGGTTTTCATTCCGCTCGAGTTCCTGTCTGAATAAGTCGGAACGCATGCGTCGAGACTCGCCCGGAATTTGGACAATCCCGCGAGCAAAGGCGAATCCCTCGCCAAAATAGCGAGGAACACCGAGAAATCCATCATTTCCAATCGTGGCGACCTCAACGCCTGACCCATTCTCCATTACCATCATGAGCGAAATGACAGCCGAACACGGGAAGTAGACATGCGTAATCGGTTCGCCCTGCTCGTAGATGATTTGTTGTTTTGTGAGATGGACCAGGTCCATTTTTGAGACGAATGCGTGTTGCGTGCCAAGCGGCAAGCCGGCAATCAACCGGTTGGGATGCAGGTCGGGTGTGACACTGGACGACATGTCCCATGGTAACACGCCTCTCCTCAGAGCGAGGGAACCAAGCACGAAAATAGTCTCTTGCCGACACTCAACGCATAGCGTTTCCCACAAATAGCCGGCAGATTCCCCGTCATGATTTTTCTATACCGTCGTATGTGAACTATCAGGAACGGAAGAAATATAGAATTGAAAGGCAGACGAGCAGATTATTCGCCGCATGGGCCAGCATGCTGGGAAGCAAGCTTCCTGTTTTTTCATAGATCCAGGCCCACAGAAGCCCGCTCCAAAAAACGCTGATACAACCCAGCACACCATACCCATGCGCGATAGCAAATATACCGGCGGTGAGGCAGGCCGACGTCCCCCAATTGAATTGTCGGCGTAGCGTCCCAAAGATTAGACCACGAAAAGCCAATTCTTCGAACAGCGGCGCCAGCACGACGAACTCCAATAGACTCGTTATCACCACGGGCCACCGGCCCCAGACAAGATCCGCATCGAACCATTCCGTCCAATGACTGGACAACCCCCACTTCTCGGCAAGAAGTCCCAATCCCCCCTCCCCTATCAACCCTGCGGCTAACGCGGCGAACACCGCCACAATGAGCCGGCCCCGCCCGCTTACCGAGAGACGTAAACCGAAACCCGTTAGAAATCCGATGCCATGAGGCGCTAGGAGATACTGCCGCGTGAGCACGAGCAACGGGAGACTAGCCAGCGGAATGCTGGTGAGGCGCATCAGCGAACTATCCGACTCAAGAAACAGGAAGGCCACACTGAAGAGCAAACCCATCGCGCCGCCGCGGACCAGCACGGCAACTCCCAAGCGTCCTCGCCAGACAGGTGGAATCGCCGCCGACCCAATTGGATAGGCCTCGCCACGGTGTCGAAGCAGTCTGAATAGCGCAAACACGCCGAGCAGAACGATGATCAATTCACCGGCGGTGATGAGCCGTACTTTGTTCAAAAGTGGTATCACGCGGGCGGCGGACTCGCTTGTGACAGAGGCCACGAGGTCCCGATCGTTGGCGCGCTGGGCCAATCGTAGGGCCATCTTGTCATGGAACCACCCGGCCGGGAGCGCATCGGTCAACTGGGCCTCGAACGAACGTGCGCTCGTAGGATCGATCCGTGGATCGACATACGCGGCTCGCATCATCCGAGCAAACATGGGAAAGGGATCTTCGCGATAGTCCCATCCCTTGAGCTGCCGATCGACATCCTCAAAGCGGCCTGCTTCGGCTTCCAAAATCGCAAGGTGAAGA
Source organism: Nitrospiraceae bacterium (assembly GCA_025934615.1). GTDB lineage: Bacteria > Nitrospirota > Nitrospiria > Nitrospirales > Nitrospiraceae > JAICXS01. Next base: position 1,078 of record JAICXS010000357.1, on the reverse strand, counting down.
TGAATGGCCGGGTTGTATGACACGTCGGTTAATTCGCGATACCACGCGATCGCTTCGCCCAAGTCACTCGATCCATTGTCCGTAGTCAATTGATACAGAATGCGCTCCCAAGGGGGCGCGTGAGCGATGGCCTCCTCCAACTCCAAGGTTCGACTGACGAGGTGCGATAAGGCGCGTTCCGGAAAGCCGACCCGGTCCAACCGCGGAATCGAGACTTGGAGCCAAATGAAAAAGCCCATGCCGGCCGCCAGGATGAGCGCCATGAGCAGTGTGACGGGCGTCGATAAGGGGACTTCAGGAGTCACCCTTCCGCTATTTTCCATAGAAGAAGGTTTGGCAGAAGATATCTCGATGAGAGAATGAGAGCCGGAAGATTGAGTGGGTTCATCCATGGAAAGCCGACTATACCACTCGGTTGGATGGCGTGCACGCTGGTGTAGTTTCCGTAGCGCTGCTGAAGAGCGTCCGCTATAATGGGCGGCCCTTCTCATGGGCACCGATAATAGATAAGTACGTGCGTCATGACGTAATTGAACCACGCGTGGTGCCGCTACTCACTTACTTATTTACTCAATCACCTCGGTTAAGTAACTTGAATGAACGAGGGATGTAGAATGATCGGACGCAGGCCATCTTGCAGCTCTAAGAGGTCTTCATGAATGCACGGAACGTCTTGTCGGTCCTGCTTGGCCTAGGGGTCGGACTCGGTGTCTGGGGTCTCTCAGCGCTGACGGTATCCTCCAACACGGCGGCCAAACTTGATCCCGCGAAAGTCGCCGATCAAATCCATGCCGTCATCGAAGCCAATCGCACGATCTATGCGACGCATGTGGTGGATAAACTTCAGGCCAAAGGCATCGTCACGGCCGCCGAATATTGGAAGCAAGAAGATGTCCTGCCGTTGCCCGCGCAATTTCTTATTGAAACGGGCCGCCTAGTCGGTGAAAAGGGGACCGGGCTCAAATACCGGTTGGTGAGCCTCTGGCCCATTTACGTCTGGAACGCCCCGTCCACGGACTTCGAGCGAAAAGGACTGGAGGCCATCTCGAAGAATCCGGAGCAACCGTATACGGGATTC
>JAICXS010000483.1 GCA_025934615.1 Nitrospiraceae bacterium | reverse complement strand
GCTTGTCACGGTGGCCCCCCTACTTGGCACCTCTTCCGGCCTTCGGTAAGAGTGTATCGAGTAAGGAAGGTGGTCCTTCCTGATAATCCGGCGGGAAAAGGTTGAACCGCCGCCATAGTTCATACCAGAGAGGGACTCGGTTCAAAATGACCCACCCCATGACTTTGGTTCCCTGGCGGATGTGTGTTTGCTCCGGCCACGGCTTATCTTCAGGATCGGGAATGACCCAGAAGCGATAATTCCCCTTCCCGTCATCCACCTGATCGACGACCTTGATAACGCCGGTAAACGTGCCGTACATCGTATCCGGCCATGCAGGAAGAGGGATGGCCGGAATCCCGTAGAAGAGTAACTTTACCTTACGGCCGACGTTCAATAATGGCGCGTCGATCCCATCGGCCTTCATCTCGATGGCCTTATCGATGCTGGCGGGCGACACGCGAAGTAATTTATCGCCCGGCCGAACGGTTTCACCGATGCCGACTTGCGCCATACGAACGACCGTGCCGTCGATCGGGGCCAGGATTCGGCCGGCCATGCGGCGCTGAGTCGCATTGGAGAGTCGAAGTTCCACGTTTGCGACCTGGTCGGCGGCGCGGGCCGCGTCGGCCAGAGCGCCCGCGCGGCCGGCTTCGGCGTCGAGGAGGCGCTGGAGTACGTCGGCATTGATTTGATCGCGGCCGAAGCTGAGCGCCTTCATAGCCTGTTGCGCTTCCTTCAGCATCGCTTCGGCGCCCTGACGTTCGGCGTTGCTCGCAATCGCGATTTGAATCGCCAGCTCCAGCTCGCGCTGAGACGCCAATCCGCGTGTCGCCAGCTCTTGGGTCCGGTTGACGTTGAGTTCTGCCGTATCGACGGCGATTCTCGCCGACACGATGCGCTGTTCGGCGGCCCGCACTTTATTCTCGGACTCTTGCACGCGCGCTTCCGCGGAAGGGCCCGCCGCGTTCACGATATTTTGCATCGCCTTAATGCGTTCGGTAAGCTGATCGGCTCGTTCGAGCGCCGCTGTTCGATTCTGCTCCAACGCCGCCTTTTGTTTTTCCAACAGGGCTAACAGGTCCGGCGCCATGTAATTGGGATCGACGTCGTCCATCTCTAAAATGAGCTCGCCTTGTTTGACGCGCACGCCTTCGTAGACATGCCATTTTTTCAGCCGCCCGGTAATTTGCGATTCAATATCCTGCGGCCGCTCGTACGGTGAGTACGCAGACAACTGTCCGGTGGCAGTAATCGTTTGGGTCCAGGGAACAAAGGCGATGACAAAGATGAAAAGCAGAAGGAGCGCGACGGCAAGCCGTGCTGAAAAATGGAGGCGATTCGGAATCTGAACGGCTTCCCAAGACTGAAGATGCTGCGAAGTCGCGAGGTGGTCGACCTCGATGTCCGCGAGCCCGGTCGGCTGATCCACCAGAGCGCGTAGGTTGCGTCGCACGCTTGGAAGGTGTTCCACAAGGGCCTCTCTCAAATCATTATAGGTAGTTCACGGGGGTTGGTCAATTTGAGAAGATAACGGTAAGACGAGGTTCGCTCTGAATTCTGGTTCCCCCTCAACCGCATCGTGAACCTATCTTAATGAGCAGCCTGGTCTTGACCACGGGGATGAGAGAAGACTAAGGTGTGACCCTTATCAAGATGATTGAGGCTGTGAAGATGAACGCACCTCCACCGCAGCCTTCACGTGTATCCGCGGGGGCATCACATGGGTCAAAAGGATCGTAACGCAACCAAGGCGAGCGACGGCCAGCACGGCGGTCCTTTGGTCGGCGTGGTAGGCGGCAGCCGAACCGATTTTCCATTTCTCGAACAAGCCGTCGAGATGCTGAAGGCGCTTGGCGTGCCGAGTGAGTTGCTGGTCGTCTCGGCGCATCGGACCCCGGATCGGTTGTTTGCCTATGCGGAGCAAGCGTCCTCTCGTGGTATCGAGGTCATCGTCGCGGGCGCAGGCGGGGCCGCACACCTGCCTGGAATGTTGGCGGCGAAAACGCACCTACCGGTGATCGGCGTCCCGATTCCAACTGAGAATCTACGGGGTCTCGATTCACTGCTTTCCATCGTGCAAATGCCGAAAGGCGTTCCGGTCGCCACTGTGGCCATCGGCGGCGGGGGGAATGCCGGATTATTGGCGGCGCAGATTTTGGCGGGGAAATATCCCGGCATACAACAACGCGTCATCGAGTTTCGCGCGGAGCAAACGCGAGCGGCCATTGCCTCGTCCCCTGAATCCTCTCAACAGACCACATCGCAATAACATGCCGGGTCCGATCTTGCCGAGAACAATGCTTGGAGTTCTTGGGGGAGGCCAATTGGGCGCCATGTTCACCGCGGCAGCCCGACGCCTTGGTTACCGTATCGCGGTCTGGGACCCCGATCCGGAGGCGCCCGCTCACAAGATAGCCGATCGTTCCTTTAGCGCATCGTTTACAGATGGTT
>JAICXS010000381.1 GCA_025934615.1 Nitrospiraceae bacterium | reverse complement strand
GACTTAACTAAGATCTGGATTTCGCCTCTTTCAGGAATTGCATCGATCGCATTATCAATTATATTGGACAGCGCCCTCGTTAAATCGGACGAGTCAGTATCGACTCGCACATGTGAGTCGAGATCCAAAAGAATTTTTGCATCCTTCCTTGTCAATGCGTGACGTTTTTCCCTAAAAAGACCTTCAATTATGTTTGCTACGTGACACTGCTCAAACTTAGGCACCAGTCTTCTGTTTAGTAACGACGCAGCGATTTTGTCGATGCGACGATCGGGGCACATGGCGCGGGAGTGCGTCTGTTGCGGCGCTATTTCGAAACCCTTCGCCCATCGGGCCTACGCCGGATGTTCGCGCAAGTGGACGGCGATGAGTTGGATCTGGATGCGACGATTCGCCGGATTGTGGATCGCCGCGCCGGCGTGGAGGCCTCCGATCGCCTCTATGTTCGCCGTGATAAGCGCGAACGCGAAGTCGCGGTAACCTTTCTGGTGGATCTGAGCGGATCGACGAGCCGGCAGATTGATTCTACCGACAGCCGCCGGGTCATCGATGTTGAAAAAGAAGCCTTGGTCTTGCTGTGCGAGGCGCTGGAAGCGATCGGCGATCAATATGCGATCTATGGCTATTCCAGCCACGGCCGCCGCCATGTCGATTTTGTCATACTGAAGGATTTTGACGAGCCGCTCAATCGTTCGTCGTCACGCATCGGCGGCGTGATGCCGCTTCAGCAAAATCGCGACGGTGCGGCCATCCGACACGCCGCGAGAAAATTATTGAGCCGAGACGCGCAAGTGCGGTTGCTGGTGCTCATCAGCGACGGAAAACCGCTGGACGACAACTACGTAGACGAGTATGCGTTGGAAGATACGAGGATGGCGCTACAGGAAGTGCGCCGGCAAGGGATCCATCCGTTCTGTATCACGGTCGATCGCGATGCGGATGGGTACGCGCCATCCATGTATGGAGACGTGCGGTATTTGGTGATCGATCATGCGGCGGCCTTGCCGGAGAAGTTGCCGCGCATCTATCAACGGCTGACGGCATAATACGATGCTGAAAAAGGTACTCTACTTCGTTAGATACTATGGAACCCGGCCGCCTCACCATCTCGACGGCGCGCACAAACTTTGCGCTCTTTATTCATCACGCCGTGCGCCCACCGGGAGGAGCGCATCTTGGTGCGCACGGGGTAGGCGGGTGTAATAATGACCTTTTCGAGCATCGACAAAAGGATGTGGACTGTCGGATCAATCTACTGAACGGGCCGTTCCACCATGGCTGTATAAACTCTTCACCGGCCATCAGTATCCCTATGTGCGACGCTTGGCCAAATTTGCCAATAAGGTCGCGCCTGGCGAGGAGCGCGGTGAGCCGACGAAGGATGAAATCAACGCCAAGTTTCTCGAGGTCTTTCCCCGCTGCTGGGTGAAGATTTTGGAAGAAGTGAAATCCGGCATGATCGTCACGTTTATTGAACTCGGGACGTATCCGGCAGGCGGGTACCAAGAACTTGTCGATCACCCCGAAGATTTTCTCGCGAAGACCTACGGAAAAAAGAAAATCAAAGTGAATTTCTATGACGGCGAGAATTTCGTCTGCACCATCAATTTTAAGGTCGCGGGATGGACAGGGCATGAAGGACACTGAAGGGTAGCTTTGAAGTAATTACATGACTTGAGTACTGACCTTTCTGATTTACTCATAAGACAACACGGAGCCAATTATGGGACGGTCAAAAATCACGGTGGTGGGTGCCGGCAATGTGGGGGCGACAGTGGCCCAGCGCTTGGCTGAGAAAGACTGTTATGAGGTGGTGCTGGTCGATATCGTCGACGGCGTTCCGCAGGGCAAGACGCTGGATCTTTCCCAAGCCGGTCCGATTTGCGGGTATGACCCGCGCTTGCACGGCTCAACGACCTTCGATGAGACCGATGGTTCCTCGATCGTCGTCGTCACGTCCGGTGTTCCACGCAAACCGGGAATGAGCCGTGACGAACTGCTCTCAACCAATGCGCGGATTATCCAAGGCGTGGTGAAAGAAGCCACCAAACGATCGCCGGATGCCATCTTGATCATGGTGACCAATCCGTTGGATGCCATGGCTCATGTTGCCTACCGCGTAAGCGGCTTCCCGAAAGAACGTGTGGTGGGCATGGCGGGTGTGCTCGACTCTGCACGATTCCGGTCGTTCATCGCCGCTGAACTCGACGTGTCGGTCGATAACGTACAGGCGATGGTACTGGGCGGGCATGGCGACACCATGGTCCCATTGATTCGCTACACGACGGTCGCCGGGCGGCCGATCGGCGAATGGCTGCCGAAGGAACGTTTGGAAGCCTTGATCAAGCGGACGCGGGATGGCGGCGCGGAGATCGTCAATCTCTTGAAGTCCGGGAGTGCCTATTACGCGCCGTCTGCAGCGGTGGCGGACATGATTGAGGCGATCCTCAGGGACCAAAAGAAAATCCTCCCCTGCGCCGTACGGTGCGACGGCGAGTATGGCATTCGCGGCTTGTTCGTCGGAGTACCGGTCAAGCTCGGTCAGCGTGGCGCCGAGGCGGTCATCGAATATGAGCTGACGCGGGACGAGCGGGCGGCGCTTGAGGCATCGGCTGCGGCCGTCAAGGAATTGTGTGCCGCCGTGGACCGACTCCTGGAGAAGCAGGCTTAGGCTACGAGTCAACCTTGACTTCTTTATCATGGCTGCTGTACACGGTGCAGAGCATTGAACAGACTATAGGGGACCATGATGAAATTTCTTGAAGATGTCTACAAAACGATAGGTGTTGGATTCGCGGTGACGGCTATACTCGTGGTGCTGTGGCTCGCCATGATCGGCGGAATGCCGGAGGCCGGTGCGTGGATTGAACAGATCTTTCGATGGACCCATTTCTTGGCCGGTATCACCTGGATCGGGTTGTTGTATTTCTTCAACTTGATCAATGCCGGGTTCTTGAAATCGTTGGACGCCGCTCAGAAAGGTGTGGTCATCCCGCGTCTGATGCCTAGCGCGCTCTGGTGGTTCCGTCACGGGTCGACCGTGACTGTTCTGGCGGGTCTGGCCTTGATCTTCATGTTACATCCGTCGTTATCCGGAACCGGCGATAAAGCCATCTGGATCGGAGGCACGTTGGGCATCATCATGATGATCAACGTGCATGCGATCATCTGGCCCTGCCAACGTGAGATCATCCGCATGACCAAGGAATCGGCCGAGACCGGGAAGCCTACTCCGCCGGAAATGGCCGCATTGGGACGCAAGGCCCTATTGG
>JAICXS010000528.1 GCA_025934615.1 Nitrospiraceae bacterium | reverse complement strand
GGATGCGGTCGGTGCCACTGGGCAGATCGGGTGAGGTCATCTGAAAAGGCCAGCCGTTTTTCTCGCAGAGTTCCGCCACTTCAGGCGAATCGGTGGCGATGAGAACGTCGTTCAACTGGGGACAGGCCTTTGCCGCCGCATACACCCATGCCAGCATCGGTTTATCGGCAATCGTACGGAGCACCTTGCGGGGAAGGCGCGTCGAAGCCAGCCTTGCAGGGATTACTCCAAGGACAATTGGCGGCAGCTTTTCGCTGGGCCGCGAATCAAGTATGATTGGAACTGGCTGTGCCGCGACGTTTCTCCTTGAAACTGCTCGTCGCGCGATCTTCCTGCTGGTACAGCCAATACACATTCACGGCGGTGTAGCTCAGATGGTTAGAGCGACGGACTCATAACCCGTAGGTCGGCAGTTCGATTCTGCCCACCGCCACCAATGTTGTATTTCCATCCCGTATCGCGCAATCTCCGTACGAGAGTATCATTTCGACAGTGGGGAACGTCTAATCCCTGATTCGCAGATGCCCGTGGAGATTGTTTCGCCTTATGCCTAAGATTTCAAAGATCCTGTTGCTCGTTGTCTCGGTTGTACTGGTATTGACAGTCTTTCTGGGCGTGAACTCCAGCGGCGTCAGCGCGGCATCCGACCAGGGCGGAGCCTATAACCAGATCAACGTCTATACCGAGGTCTTGCAGCATATTCAGAGCGACTACGTTGTCGTCCCGGATATCAATACGGTGACTAACGGCGCGATGCGGGGCCTGCTCGAGTCGCTCGATGCGGACTCAAGCTACCTGACGCCAGCAGAGTACAAGACTTACAAAGCCGAGAAGCCCGGCAAGGCCCAGGTCGGCATCAATGTCTCCAAGCGGTTTGGCTATGCCACAGTCGTATCCGTGGTGCCGGGCAGTCCGGCGGACAAGATCAATCTGAACGACGGCGATATCATCGAAGCCATCGGCGGCCAGGACACGAGGAATATCTCCCTGGCGATGATCCGCATGATGCTCGACGGGGCCCCCGGCAGCGAACTGACGATCTCGGTGGTCCGTCCTCGCAAGGCCACACCGGACAAGCTGACCCTGACGCGGGAACTGGTAAGCTACCCTCCGGTCTCCGAGACGATGTACGAGAATTCGTCCATCCTTTACCTCAAGCCCGACACCCTGGACCACGAGCATGTCCAGCAGCTCGAGCAGAAGCTGAAGGGCATGCAGAAGGCCGGGAACAAAAAGATACTGCTCGATCTCCGCGATGTAGCTGGCGGCGATATGCCCGATGCCATGCGGCTGGCGAACTTCCTGCTGCCAAGCGGAACCATTGCATCGCTTGATGGCCAGAAGGTAGCCAAGCAGACCTTCGCTGTCGACCCTTCGAAGACGATCAACGCGACGGCTCCCGTGGTGGTTCTGGTGAATCGCGGAACCGCCGGCCCGGCAGAGCTGGTGGCTGCCGCCCTGAACGACAACAAGCGCGCTGAGCTGGTCGGAGAGAGAACCTTCGGCGAGGGAGCGCAGCAGAAGACGTTCGAGCTTCCCGACGGCGGAGCGGTGATCCTCACGGTTGCGAAGTACGAGTCGCCTTCGGGCAAGCGCCTGCAGGATGACGCCGTGATGCCGGAGGTGCTGGTGGCTTCGAATATTCCGGACGAAGATGAAGATGAAGCCTCCACAACCAAGCCAAATCAGAAGCCTGCCGTCACGGTCGATGACCAGCTCACCAAGGCGCTTGATGTCCTGAAGAATAAGACGGCTTGAACGAAGAGCAACGCAGCTTAAATTCCCAAAAAGGGAGTTGACGGCTTTGGTTTCTACCTCACGGCCAGCCACGATTTCGCGGCTGGCCGTGCTATTGTGAAAGGGTCGTGCAGAGCTTATTCAGCCGTGAATCCCGGCCTCCGGAGGTCGAAACTGAACCGGCATGGCAGCGGGTTCTACGCGCT
>JAICXS010000457.1 GCA_025934615.1 Nitrospiraceae bacterium | reverse complement strand
GGCTTCGTAATTGAATCCACCTGGGTTGACCATTCCGGACGGAGCCCGAATTCGAGCCGTCACGGAGACAGGTTCACCTTGGAGCAGCGATCGATCCGGCTCTCGCCACGTGACGCGTACGCGCCCATGAGGTTCGCCCGCTTCGCGGGCATGCTTGGGTTCCGGCACACAGAGCACAACGACTGTCCGATTGGGCCCATGGCGGACCGGCTCACAAATGGTGCCTCCAAACGCCACCGGATCCTTTGACATTATGTGCGCGAACGGTCCATGAGCAGCGAGCGAGGCATCGAAGGACCAATAGAACAGACCGGCGACAATGCTGCCGTACACAAAAAGGCCGTGCCGCCGAGACAGCGTCCCCCGCTGTTCGAAGTACGTCAGCACGCCCGCTATAGCCAGCAGGATGATCACAATTGAAAGAGGGATATAGGGCACGAACGATCCCAGCAACAATCCGAAGAGGAAGCCTGCGGTGAGTAGAAGCAGCATGGTCGGAAGGACGCGGAGACTTAGCCGAGAGAGGTGCGGACGACGCCTACGAGATCATCTGCCACCGATCGAATCATCGCCTCCTGCTCGCCTTCCACCATGATGCGAAGCAGCGGTTCAGTTCCGGAATAACGGACGAGGACACGGCCGGTCCCGTTGAGTTTGATCTCCGCGGCTTTGATCGCACTCTGGACATCCGGCAGTGAGGAAAGGTCGGGCTTATGCTTCACAGGCACACCCAGCAAGACTTGTGGCACGGCCGTCATGCATCGCGCCAGATCCGACAGTGGGCGGCCGGTCCGCTTCATGAGCGAGAGAACCTGCAAGGCGGAAATCAGCCCATCGCCGGTCGTATTGTGGTCCAGAAAAATGAGATGACCCGACTGTTCCCCGCCGAGATTATAGCCCTCCGACATCATCAGCTCCAAGATATACCGATCGCCGACGGGGGTACGCACCAGTTTAATACCGGCCTTCGCCATCGCTAACTCGAGGCCGAAGTTGCTCATGACGGTGCCCACCAACGTATGCCGCTTGAGTTGGCCGCATTGGTGCAAATCCAGGGCAAGCGCGGCGATGGCATGGTCCCCATCGATCACCTTGCCTTGCTCGCAGACAAAGACAGAACGATCCGCGTCGCCATCATGCGCAATGCCGATATGCGCTTCATGTTGAACCACGGCTTCCTGAAGACAGTGCGGATCGACCGCGCCGCACTTGGCGTTGATGTTGGTTCCATCCGGCTTATCGCCGATGACCCACACCGTCGCACCAAGCTCGCGGAGGACTTTCGGCGCGACCTTATAGGCGGCGCCGTTCGCACAATCGACGACCACGCGCAATCCCTGGAAGTCGAGCTGCCGCGGTAATGAGCGCTTTACGAATTCGATATACCGGCCCTCGGCATCGTCAATGCGGAACGCCTTCCCCACCTCGTCCGCCGTGGGACGCAGATGCTCGATCTCATTGGACGTGATCAGGTCTTCGATGCGCAGTTCAAGGTCGTCCGGAAGCTTCGATCCATCGTTGGCAAAGAATTTGATGCCATTATCCTGGTACGCATTGTGAGAGGCGGAAATCATGACCCCGGCATCGGCGCGAAGGCTCCGAGTCAAAAAGGCAATCGCCGGTGTAGGAAGCGGACCGACCAAGAGGACATCGACACCCATGGAACAGATCCCGGACGTCAATGCCGATTCCAGCATATAGCCGGAGAGCCGTGTGTCCTTCCCGATGACGATTTGATGCCGGCCCGATCGGCGCTTGAAGAGATGCGCCGCCGCCCGGCCCAACTTCATCGCTGTCTCGCTGGTCATCGGTTCGAGATTGGCGACGCCGCGGACGCCGTCGGTTCCAAATAATTTACGCATGGTGCTCCTACGGCTCAGGACTACGGTATGAGGGCTGAGGATTGCATCGGCAATTTAAAATGTAGCATTTTAAAATGTAGCATTGAACATTCCAACTGTGTATCGGCACTCCGTCTCAGTCCTGATGACACAATCCTGCATTCCGTATCGCTTCGATGATTCTCACGACATCGCGAATCGGTTCCACATCATGAACCCGCACCATCCGCACGCCCTTCATGATCGAGACGGCCACAGCGCCGGCTGTGCCCATGAGCCGTTTGTCGACCGGACGGTCGAGAACCTTCCCGAGAAATGCTTTTCGCGAGACTCCCACGACCAGAGGACGGCCAAGCATGCTCACCGTCTCGAGCTGATTCAAGAGTGCTAAGTTATGCCGGCAATTCTTTCCGAAACCAATGCCCGGGTCAAGTAGAATTCTTTTCGGTCCAATGCCCATTTCCCGCGCCGCTTCCACACGCGCCTTCAAGAAGCGTCGGACTTCCGCAACCACATCGGCATACTGCGCGGCATGCTGCATAGTCTGAGGAGTTCCCTGCATGTGCATCAGAATCACACCGGCACCGGATTTGGCAACGACGGCACCCATACGGGCGTCGAAACGCAGGGCGCTAATATCGTTAATTATCGCGGCACCCGCATCGAGCGCCCGCTCCGCGATTGAAGCTTTCGTCGTGTCGATCGACACGGGAATAGACACGCGCCGACAGACCGCTTCTACGATGGGAAGCAGTCGGCGCCGTTCTTCTTCCTCGTCGATTGGGACCGCGCCAGGCCGGGAAGATTCGGCGCC
>JAICXS010000403.1 GCA_025934615.1 Nitrospiraceae bacterium | reverse complement strand
GTAAGAGTAGTCCTAGAAGTATTAGACTGTTGGGAAGCCTGTCCATCTACTGGTGGAAGGCAGCGGCGGTTCATCGGAGACGTATGCCAGACAAGAAGCGGCGGCCAAAGCCTCCTGAGGCTGCTCCTGACCAACCGGAGGCGCAGTCTTCTCCGATTTTATCCGAGGGGATGAGTCATCAAGAAGCGGTCATTCAGGCCGACGACCGCAGTCGCAAAGAGCAGAAAGATCGCAGCGACGAATTGCGCCGCAATATGATGCGGTCCATCGTGACTGAACCCCTCTTATCCAGAGTGCAGCGGGCCGGTCCGGACCAAAAGTTCGAGGTCATCATCTCCCTTAACGAGTTGTTCAAGGGCGGTATCGATGGGGCACTGGTCTACGTAAAGCAGCGTGCGGAGGAATGGACGGTCAAGTACGCGACCGTATCGCACTATTGCTTCGCGTGTCTTACCAAGGCGCAGATCCTGGCACTCTCCAGCGAAACGCGGGAGTTAGAGGCCAAATTCGGGCCGACCGGTCCTGTGGTCTATCGCATTTGGGAAGACACGGATGTGAACACGACATTAACGAGCTCTGTTACGACCATCAAAGCCGACGCCGCGCAACGGGCCTTCCAGGCTTTGGGTGAAAATATCGTGTGGGCCGTCCTGGATTCAGGCATACAAGGCACGCATCCGCACTTCCAGCCTGCAGCCTCACCTGCCGGACCATTCAAGAATCTGGAGATCGATCAGCCTCTTAAGCATGTCGATTTCACTCCGTTAGCGAATGGCGCTTTGATCGATGAGTTCGGACACGGAACCCACGTCGCCGGGATCATTGCGGGGTATTGGGCTTCGAAAAATCCCAGTGGAGAGGCGGTAACTGGCGCTGAGGTGCGGGATGAAGCCAGTGGAGGCACCGCTCAACAGCGTAGGGCGCTCCGGGCTATCAGCGGCGTGGCACCGAAGTGCAAGCTCGTCAGTTTGAAAGTTGTAGCTGACCAAACGGTCAACGATGATACCAAGGGTATCCAGCAGGTGGCCGGGCAAGGCAAAGTCAGTTGGATCCTAAAGGCGATCGAACAGATTCAGCAGTGGAACCAGTATGGAAAACGGCTCCTGATTCATGGAGTCAATATGAGTTTAGGATACGAATTCGATGCCCGCTGGTTTGGATGCGGCCAAAGTCCAATTTGCGTCGAGGTCAACCGACTGGTGAAGAGCGGCGTGGCGGTCGTCGTATCAGCCGGCAACGCGGGGTATTCATCCTACATCACGGCAGCGGGAGTCGCCGAATCCAGATACAGCGACCTCAGCATTTCGGATCCTGGCAATGCGGAGCTCGCCGTTACCGTCGGCTCAACCCATCGAGACATGCCTCATCTTTATGGCGTCTCCTATTTTTCATCGAGGGGACCGACCGGCGATGGACGCATGAAACCCGATTTGGTCGCGCCCGGTGAGCGTATCATCTCCTGCGCCGCCGGACTGGAAGCCAAGAAATATCAGGTCACGCAGGACAGCGATGGACATGACGTTCCGGTCCTGTATTGCGAGCAAACGGGCACCAGTATGGCGGCGCCCCATGTATCCGGTGCGATTGCGGCGTTTTTGTCGGTGCGCCGGGAATTCATCGGTGAGCCTGAGCAAGTGAAGGAAATTTTTTTGAACAATTCGATAGACCTCCGCCGCGAGCGCAAATTTCAAGGCGCCGGACTGGTGGATTTGATGAAAGTTCTGCAAGCGGTTTAAAACCTTGAGATATTCGGAGGAAATATATGGAGTCTCTGCATGGTTTTGACTTTCTAAGGCTGCATTTCGACGCCGACGGGGTGCTGCAGGATGCACCGGCGCTTCAGGAATTGAAAAGCAGCGGAGCCACCGACATTATCTTCATCGCGCATGGGTTCCGGAACGATGAAAACGACGCCACCGGTTTGTACGACAGATTTTTAACCACTTTCCGCGACCAGTTGACTAGCCCTGCGTTTTCCGGAGTCGCCAGCCGCAAGCTGGTCGTCGCCGGTATTTACTGGCCGTCGAAGCCGTTCCAGGAGACTTTCACGGACGGGTCCGTCCAGGCTCTCGACTCCGAGACCGCCCAAAAAGAAGCTGTCAAAGCGAAGCTGGAAAACTTAAAGGCTACCGTTGCGCGTGCCGATCAAAAGCCGAAGCTCGATAAAGCAATCGCGCTTTTGGATCAGGTCAGCGGCAGCAAAGCGGCCCAGGATCAATTCGTGAGCCTGGCTCTCTCTCTTTGGGACAACAGCGATCCGGATCCCACCGAAGGAGGGGACCGCATTCGAGCGACGGAAGGATCCGTGCTCCTGGACAAACTGAAAGTGCCTATCATCGTTCCGACGGGACCATCCCATGGGGAGGGAGGCACAATGTCGGTCGGCGGCGCAACGACAGGTGTCGGAGAAACCGGCACGACGGAAGGTTTGGGCTCGATGTTCGGATCGCTTTTTGGAAGAATCGGACAGTTTCTCAATCTGACCACATGGTATGTGATGAAGAATCGCGCCGGTGTGGTGGGAGCCACGGGAGTTGCCCAGGCCGTGCGTGATCTGAAGACAGCCTCGCCGGCCGTGAAAATTCATCTGGTGGGGCACAGTCTTGGCGGACGACTGATGGCGGGATGCGCGAAATCGCTGGCGCAGACGAATTCGCATGTGGAGTCGCTTTCTCTGCTCGAAGCGGCCTTCTCTCACTACGGATTCAGCTCCAACAACGGAAGAGGTCAAGTGGGCTTTTTCCGCGACGTGATCGATAAGAAAGTTGTGGCGGGTCCTCTCATTGCAACCTACTCCGCGCAGGACAAAGTTGTGGGGACTGTTTACGCAGTGGCGTCGCGTCTGGCCAGCGACAGTGTGCAGGAGGTTGGCGATGCCAACGATCCGTACGGCGGTATCGGCCGCAACGGTGCGCAGAAGACCGTGGAATCGGTAAGCGGCGCGCTTCACGCCGTAGGTACCCCATATCAATTCCAAATCCCAAAAATCAATTGTCTGGACGGCTCCGGCGGTCTCATCAAGGACCATGGCGACGTCGCCAATTCATTCGTGACGTATGCGTTCGCCTCCGCGGTCTCGAAG
>JAICXS010000445.1 GCA_025934615.1 Nitrospiraceae bacterium | reverse complement strand
AGAAGCAAGTCCTGAAAGACATTTATCTTTCGTTCTATTATGGCGCCAAAATCGGCGTCATCGGTCTCAACGGCTCGGGCAAGAGCACCTTACTGCGCATCATTGCCGGTCTCGACAAGGACTATATCGGCGAGATCACCATGTCGAAAGGCTATACCGTCGGACTGCTGGAACAGGAGCCGCAGCTCGATAAAAACAAAACCGTCAAAGAAATCGTCGAAGAAGGCCGCACTGAGGTGGTCTCGCTGTTGCGTGAGTATGAAGCGGTCAGCAATAAACTGGGGGAGAATATCTCGCCGGAGACCATGGAGAAGCTCTTAGAGAAACAAAGCCAACTCCAAGAAAAAATCGAGGCGGCCAATGGATGGGAGCTGGAAAACGAGCTGGAGGTGGCAATGGATGCCCTCCGGTGTCCGCCGTCAGATACCAAGATCGACGTGCTGTCCGGTGGTGAACGGCGTCGTGTGGCGCTGTGCCGTCTGCTCATTCAAGAGCCGGATATTTTGCTCTTGGATGAGCCGACGAATCACTTGGACGCCGAATCGGTCGGATGGCTGGAGCAGCACCTTCAGCAATACAAGGGCACGGTGATTGCCGTCACCCACGATCGGTACTTTCTCGATAACGCGGCCGGGTGGATTTTGGAACTAGACCGAGGTCAGGGAATTCCCTTTCAAGGAAACTACACGTCCTGGCTGGAGCAAAAGCAAGCGCGACTCGAAAAAGAGGAAAAGGCGGAATCGAAACGGCGGAAGACGCTCGAGCGCGAGTTGGAGTGGATTCGGATGTCGCCAAAGGGCCGCCACGCGAAAGGCAAGGCTCGGGTGACCCGCTATGAGGAGTTGTTGGGCGAGCAGCAAGACAAGCAGTCCGACGAACTCGAAATCTACGTGCCACCGGGACCCCGCCTTGGCGATGTCGTCGTCGAAGCGAAGGGTCTTGCGAAAGCCTTTGGCGACAAGGTCCTCTTCGAGGACGTGAATTTCAGTCTACCCCGCGGCGGCATCGTGGGCGTGATCGGTCCCAACGGCGCAGGCAAAACGACGCTGTTTCGGATGATTGTCGGCAAGGACAAGCCCGATGCAGGCACGTTGACCATCGGCGAGACGGTCAAGCTCGGCTATGTCGATCAAGACCGGACGCTTGATGCGAGCAAGACCGTGTGGGAAGTGATATCCGATGGGCAGGACACGCTCAAGCTCGGCAAAGTCGAGGTCAATTCACGCGCCTATTGCGGGCGATTTAATTTCGGCGGCACCGAACAGCAGAAAAAAGTCAAAGACCTGTCGGGTGGCGAACGCAATCGCGTCCATTTGGCGCGCATGCTGAAGGAAGGCTCCAATCTGTTAATTTTGGATGAGCCGACAAACGACCTCGACGTGAACACGCTGCGCGCCCTGGAAGAAGGCTTGGAGCGGTTCGGCGGATGCGCGGTCGTCAGTAGCCATGATCGATGGTTTTTGGACCGCATCGCCACGCACATCTTGGCTTTTGAAGGCGACAGCCGGGTGGCATGGTTCGACGGCAACTACAGCGAATATGAAGCCGATCGCAAGAAGCGGCTCGGGAGAGACGCGGAACAGCCGCACCGCATTCGCTATCGAAAAATGACGAGGAGCTAGGATGACCACACGACTCAGACAACATACACGACTTCGCTGGGAGCGGTACAGGCGCGCCATCATCTTCTCACCTCTTCTTCTGACAGCCGCGACGGTTGGATGTGCCAAGGATACCGGTCGGCACGTTCAAGAGTCCCAAACATCGGTCGCACCCCCTGCCACAGCGGCCGCTCCCTATCCTTCGCTCGCCGGGACGTGGGCTTACAATGAAAGTGGGAAGACGATTCTGATTACGCTGAATGAATATGGAAACGGGACATATGAATGGAAAGATGGCCAATTTATGACGGTCATGTATGCGAACGGTGTGTGGAGAGGTTCGTGGTCTCAACGCGAGAATGATCGAGACGGTGAATTCGAAGTGATCTTCTCGCAAGACAGACCGATGGGCGAAGGTCGATGGTGGTACACGCGCATCGGCGGCGACACGGCGCCGACGCAGCCCGGTGGAGTCTTTCACATTGTCCGACAGTCCGCCCCATCACGGCTTAACTCCCCCGCACCAGGTTCCTCGGCTCGGCGCCTGCCTGACCGGCAGGCTCGTTCCCGAGAGAACCAATGACGCTGCGTTTCATAATATCTTGGGCAACATCGTCCCGAACATGGCGTGATACAGGTCAGGCGCTTGCACGTGTCTTGAGCGCCGGTGTATTGGCTATTGTCGCCTGCGCGCCTCTCGCACTGGCCGAAAAACCGGGCAGCCAATTACCGTCCGGTATCCAGCAGGCGAAACGCGCGACTGTCGGTGTCTTGCAACCGGGAGAAGATGCTCAGCGCCAGGGAGGCAAAGCGCATTTTGTGATGCGTGGAACCGCCCTCCATTTACGGGACGGCTATCTCCTGACCGCTCGACACGTAGCCGAGCAGGATGAAATCGGCCGGCGGGCGTTGGCCAAGCAGATTACCGTGCTGACGGCCGATTTGGATGAGGTTTCGGCTAGTCTCGTGGGCGTCAACGCGTTTTTAGACCTCGCTGTCTATCGGCTTCCCACCGATATGTCGACGCGGCTTCCGGATGTCCCGATTGCGCCGAATGATCCCGATCCCGGAGAAGACGTCTTCACCATAGGCTATCCGTTAGGGTGGGGGCCGGCTATTGCGTTTGGCCGAATCGGCAATCCCGGTACGTTCCTGCCGACGGTCGAGACTCGGTTATTT
>JAICXS010000166.1 GCA_025934615.1 Nitrospiraceae bacterium | reverse complement strand
CATCTTTTTCATGAAGCGGGCCATGCTCTGAGGGTCATTTTCATCGACATCGCCGAATTTGCTCGGATCGGCGAGCGACTCCAGTCGAGCCTCTTCCGATTTGGGAGAGGCAAAGCGGGACATTAGCCGTTCCAAGTTCTTGCTTCCGCAAAAAGTGCATGTCGCGGTGGGACCTCGGCTCACGCTGAGGATCAGCAAGCTGATCCGTTTTTTGCAATCCGCACAGCGATATTCGTAGATGGGCATGGTTTCCTCAAGCGATAAAAGTAATCAGCCTTTAGTTCACAGTTCCTGAAAAGGACTTCGAACTCTTTGCGGGTAACTGAGAACTGATCGCTAAATTGTTCTCGCTAATGTACACACATATACCTGCGATGCTCCCGCCTTCCGAAGAATCTTCGCGCACTCATTGACGGTTGTCCCTGTGGTAAACACATCGTCGATGATCAGAATCTGTTTTCCCGACACGTCTTGTGGGCGACGTACAGCAAAAGCGCGTCGCAAGTTTTTCAGTCGTACGGCACGGCTGAGCTCCGTCTGCGGGGCCGTCTCGCGTATGCGAACCAGATTATCGTACGAAAGCGGGATATGCCTCGCCCGGCTCACTCGATCGGCCAACAAGAGCGATTGATTATACTCCCGGTTCCTCAATCGCGTTGGATGGAGAGGAACCGGAATAATCATATCGATGTGAGCCGGTTCGATCGTCGCTCGGCTCATTAACGCACCGAGCGCATCGGCCAACGCGACTTTCTTATTGTATTTAAACAGGCGCATCGCCTCTTGAAGCGGAGACGCATAGGAATAGAGAGACCATGCACGGGTGTACGCAGGAGGATCGCTACGACACGGGCCGCACAGGTGATCCGGGCTGTGTTGAAGCGCATACGGTGATACAAAAGGACGTCCACAGCAAGGGCAGCACGGATCACGTAAAGGCTCAATGCCGTCCCAGCAGGTACGGCAAAAGAACGGCACCGGGTCGTCGCTTAGCGCGACGTTGCAGCACGTGCACTGTACAGGGAGCACAGCGTGGAACAATCGCCGGAGAGCGGACACTACGATCATCTATGGCCTCGCTGATATGGATTTGTAAGGATCATTGCAACGGGTGTCAAGAGGCAGGATACCGGTGATGGAATCAAGTTATGTTCGAATTAATTCATGATACGAATATCTTGAACGAATGACTCAGAATATACTGATCTTTATTAATTAACCGTCCCATCCGCTATACGTCCGTTAAAACTTAAACACAAATGTTCCCGTTCTTGTGGCCTAACCTACGGTATGGTATAGGTAACTTTAGATATGGCCATTGATCTTTCCACGACCATTGCAGGTGTTCGCTTTCCCTCCTGCTTCATGAACGCCGCCGGAGCGCTGTGCGTGACCGAAGAAGAACTTCGTGGCTTGGGCCTGTCGCGTGCCGGCGCCATCGTCACGAAATCCATGACGATCGAACCGCGTTTTGGCAATCCCGAGCCGCGTTACTATGCCTTTCCCGGCGGTTCCATCAATTCGATGGGGTTGCCAAACTTAGGCTATGCCGCGTATGCCAAGTTGATTCCGACGTTGAAAGAATTTGGCAAACCGGTCATTGCGAGCGTGGCGGGACTCTGTGAACCGGATTTTGTGAAGATTGCGACGGTCGTGAACGAGCGTCGCCCGGATTTGATCGAGGTGAATCTCTCGTGTCCCAATATTCCCGGCAAGCCGCAGATCGGCTATGACGCGGAAGACTCCGAGCGGGTCCTTGACCAGGTGCGCGGAGTCATCACTGTGCCGATGGGAGTCAAACTGCCGCCCTATTTCGATCCGGCCCATCATGAGAAGATGGCGCGCGTCATCGAGCGTGTCGGCGTGGAGTTTTTGTCGCTCATCAATTCGGTCGGCAACGGGCTAGTCGTCGATCCCGAGCGAGAATCGGTAGCGATCAAACCAAAGGGAGGGTTCGGCGGATTAGGCGGAGCGATGATCAAGCCGGTCGCGCTTGCCAACGTGCGCGCATTCTGGAAACTTTTCCAGGGACGGATTCCGATTATCGGTGTCGGCGGTATTGTGAATGGGACCGATGCGTTTGAGCATCTGCTCTGCGGCGCATCGGCGGTGCAGATCGGGACGGTGCTCGTGGAAGAAGGCACCCGGGCGTTCGAACGATTGGAGCAGGAACTTTCCGCCGTGCTCTCACGGAAAGGTTACACATCCCCGGCTGCGTGCCGAGGCAAACTGAAGGAGTTATGAGCTACTTGGAAAAATTCTTCGGCAAGAGCCGCAGCAAGAGGGCTTGGCGAAGGAGTTGCGCGACATTACGCACGCGGAGCCGCCGCATCAAGTTGAAGCGATGCACTTCAACCGTTCTCACGCTGATGTCCAGTTGTCCGGCAATTTCTCGATTCGTCATGCCCTGCGCCACGAGACGAAGAATTTCCTTCTGACGCGGCGTGAGGGAATGGGTGGAATTGACCCTTCCGGAGAAGGAACCTTTTTCAATTTTTGGCTCCCGGCTCGCTCTCGTGACGGTACGTGTTCTCGGCATCGGCTATAGTCTAACAAACCAGCCTTTCCCTGTAAACCACCATCATCACAAAGAGCACGATCAATTTTCGGGGATACTGGTGTAAATCCCTATAGGGTCATCAGCGGCTGACAGACGCTTTCAGCAATTCTGACTATGATAAGAGCTGTCTACGCAATTACTCGACGTCATCTGTCGGCCAGTCCTGTCCGCACGGCATTAACAGTCGTCGGCATTGTACTCGGGGTCGCAGTCGCCGTAGCCATTCAAACCGCGAATGTCGATGTGCTGAAATCGTTTCAGCAGAGCGTCACCGCAGTCGCAGGCCGTGCTACCGTGCAGGTGTCCGGCGGCGAGATGGGACTGGATGAACGACTCATTCAGCGTGTGAGCCAACATCCGGATGTCGTCTCCGCGATGCCCGTCATTCAGCTCACGGCTCGTGTCGTGGAGGGGTCCAATCGGGGCCGCGCCTTGTCCATCGTGGCACTTGATCTCCTCGATGCCGCCGATATACACACACTTCGGCTCCATGATCAGAATGGCGCACGCCCCTCATTGGATAAATTGCTTTCCCCACAGGCTCTTTTTATCGGGACGCGGTTGGCCGCTGAATGGGAGCTTCAGGTAGGATCCACGCTGCGCATTGCGACAGGAATGCGGCAGTATGACGTGGTGGTGGCGGGCCTCATCAAGTCCGATGTGCAACGTTCGTCGGTCTGGGAGACGGTCGGAATCATGGATATTGCCGCCGCCCAGGCGCTCTTCGGACTGATCGGTCGGCTCGATCGAATCGATATCGTCACCGAGCCGGGTCGCCCCGTTGAAAAAGTGATCGACGACCTGCGCGCGTTACTCCCGCCGGCGGTCACCGTGAGTCGTCCTGCCGGCCGTACGGATCAAATTGAACAGATGACGCGCGCCTTTCAACTCAACCTCACGGTCTTGAGTATGGTGAGTCTCTTGGTCGGATTATTCCTTGTTTACAATACCGTGTCGTTTGCCGTGGTGCGCCGTCGCCGGGAGATCGGCATGCTCTCTGCGATGGGCATGTCGCGGCGGGCCGTGACCATCTTGTTCCTCAGTGAGGCGGCCGTCATGGGCCTGTTCGGCGGACTGCTGGGCAGCGGGTGCGGCGTCCTGTTGGCGAAGAGCCTTATGTCGCGCCTGAGTCGAACGATCTCCGATCTCTATATGTCCATCGATACTTCCGCGGCCGACGTGTCGCTGATCCGCTTTGTGGCCGAGCTGCCTCTTTCGATATGGGCCGAAGGCGCTGCGCTGGGAGCGATCGTCGCGATGATCGGCGCATTCGTCCCGAGTTGGGACGCCGGACAAACCGCCCCGGCGAGAGCACTGGCGCCAGGCGATTATGAATCGGCTCAAGCGGCGAGGACCTCCTTCCTCGGTTGGGTCGGTCTCTTGCTCATCGTCCTTGCCGGGCTGTGTGCATTACCCGGTCCCATTAAGGGGTTGCCGCTTTTCGGATATGGCGCGGCGCTGTGTTTATTGCTTGGGTTATCGTGCTTGATCCCCTTGGTCATCCATCTGTTCGGGAACGTCTGGGTCGCAATGGGTCAGTCGCACGCGCCGTCCGGCAGCCCAATGCGATTGCCGCTTTTGGCGCGCTTGGCAGCCGATCAGGTATCGCGTGCTCCCGGTCGGAATGCCGTCACGATCTCTGCCATGATGGTCGGTATCTCGATTATGGTCGGGGTCGATACTATGGTGGGAAGTTTTCGCGAGACGGTGCGCGAGTGGATCGATCAGACCGTCCTGGCAGACCTGATCGTCGCTCCTGCGACCTGGCTGCAGGGACATGAGACAGGACAATTGGCCAATCGAATCCCTCTTTCGTGGGCGGAATCGCTTGCGGCAATTCCAGGCGTGGCTGCGATCGATACCTATCGAGACGTGTCGGTGGATCTGAAGGGACGGCGCGTTGCGCTGGTCTCGCGCGATTTACAGATCCATGCGGAACGGAGCCGATATCTCATGGTCCATGGCAATTCGGCGGCGGTGCTGAACGAGGCGGTGGCAAACGATGGAGTCGTCATATCGGAAGTCTTGGCTCGAACAGCGGGATTGCATACTGGAGAGGTGCTACGGCTCACCACACCATCAGGTGCGCATGCGTTTCCTATTCTGGGTATTTTTTTCGATTATGCGACGGATGGTGGAAAGATCGTCATGGACCGTCGTGTCTATCAGCGACTCTGGCAGGACGAGACGACGACCGTCATCCCGATCTATGTGGAAATGGGAGCCGATCGGGCCGTCGTGCGACGGCTGCTTGAAGAGCGTCTGAGAGGAATGGCTGGTTCATCGGATAATCAAGCTCCATTGATGGTCATCAGTAATACCGAGTTGAAACAGGAGATCATGGTCATCTTTGACCGAACGTTTACCGTCACCTATGTCCTTGAGCTGATCGCGATCATTATCGCGATATTGGGAATTATCAATACGCTGGTCTTGTCAGTGCTCCAACGGCGTCGAGAATTTGCCATGCTGCGGTCGGTTGGCGCCACAATGTTGCATATTCGGCGCTTAATGCTCTGGGAGTCGGGATATCTCGGCCTATTGGGCGGGCTCCTTGGCGTCGTGGGGGGAATGCTGTTGTCCGTGCTCCTGATAGAAGTGATTAATAAGCAATCATTCGGTTGGACCATCCGATTTTCTGTGCAGCCGTTCGTTGTGGTGCAAGCCCTCGTACTCGCTCTGGGAGCGGCTTTTGTCGCGGCCTACGTTCCCGCCCGGTGGGCGGCTGAGCAGTCGATTTCAGAAGGCCTCCGCTACGAATAAGCAGGCTGCTGAAAAAGGTCCTCCAGCTTCGTTCTCAGTCGCGGGGGGGGCGGCACCGGAAAGGTAGTTTGTGCGAGGGGGGGGCGCGCCGGGGGGGGTGGGGGGGGGGTTGTTTTGGGGGGGGGGTTTTGGTGGGGGGTGTATTAT
>JAICXS010000085.1 GCA_025934615.1 Nitrospiraceae bacterium | reverse complement strand
AAACCCAATCACAAACTCTTTGTGGATTTCGCCCGCACCGGTCCGCCGGATTACGACGAGTATTTCGCGCAACTCGATGAGGTCGATCCCTCGTCGTTTAAAGGCATGAATCGCATTCTGCTGTACGAGTCGGCGCGAGGCTGCTGGTGGGGAGAGAAGCACCATTGCACCTTCTGCGGACTCAACGCCCAGAGCATGAAGTTTCGCTCGAAATCGCACGCGCAGGTGATTGAGGAATTACGTCGGTTGTCCAGTCGCTACGACAGCACCCGATTCCGCTTGGTCGATAATATCATCGATATGAAATACATCGATCAGGTTTTTGGCGCTCTGGCCGAGGGCCACTACGATCTGGATGTCTTTATTGAAACGAAAAGCAATTTGAATAAACAGCAGATCCAAACCTTGGCCAAGGGCGGTGTGACGTCCATGCAGCCGGGCCTCGAAAGCCTGAGCGCGGCGCAGCTCAAGGAAATGGATAAGGGCGTGAGCCCGATGCAGAATGTCGTCGTGCTCAAATGGAGCCGGTATTACAACGTGAATTTAAGCTGGAATATTCTGCTCGGTTTTCCGAAGGAGACCGATGAAGATTATCGCCGGCAGATTGAGCTGATTCCCGCGCTCGTGCACTTCCAGGCGCCCGAGAGCGTCGGCAAGCTCTGGTTGGAGCGATTCAGCCCGTACTTTACCCGCCCGCAGGAGTATGGCGTGCGCATTACCGGTCCCGGCATGGCGTATGAGTATGTCTATGATCCGGAGAAGGTCGATCTGATGAAAGTGGCGTATGACTTCGAGTATGAGGTCGACCAGCGAGTAGATCCCCATCTTTTCCGGGAATTGCTCGAAGCAGCTCAGGAGTGGCAGCGCCGGCAGTCGTCCGCGGGTAAACCATATCTCTACTATGTCAAAGCCATGGATTATGTGACCATCTACGACGGACGCTCTCTTGGCGCCCCTTCACGGCAGCGCTATGACGGGCTGGCGTCGTTTGCCATAGAATGGTGCAACGAGGCGCCGAAATCTCCGGACCAGATACGAGAGCAGGCAAAAAAGAACGGTGTGCCGAATGCCGATGATGCGCAGATGATCGAGAAGGCATTGTCCGAACTGGTCAAACAACGAATCCTCTACACCGAAAGAGGAAAATACTTCACGCTGGCGCTGCCGGCAAATACCTACCACTAGGCTGCTTCTCTTTGTCACGAAGTCTTACCTGAAGTCATCGGCGTACACGCTAGTTTTATGTGAGACGCGGCATTGCGCTACGCCGCCGATTGTCCCGGAAATAGCATATCGTCTTCAGTGCCGCCGGCCATTTGCTTAACGGCATGACATGATACTTGACATCATGTACGCCATCCTGGTACAGAATCGGCATGAGCGACAAGAGCAAAGCCGAGCCGGCGAACAATATTGAGAATCGCCTTCGCAGCTTGCGGTCGGCCAAGGGGCTGTCTCAGAGCGAACTTGGCGGTATGGCGGGAGTGACACGACAAGCAATTTACGCGATTGAGGCGAACCAGTATTTACCCACCACCGCCGTGGCGTTGCGGCTGGCCGGCGCATTGGGCTGCCGCGTTGAGGATCTCTTCAGTCTTGTCAGTAGCGGCGAAATCATCGAGGGAGAGCTGATTGGGGAATTGCCCAATGGTTCCAACCGTGCACGCGTGAAAATCGCCCGGGTCGGCCGGCGGTTGTTGGTCAGGCCGGTCGCGACGCTCGGCGATGCGTTGAACTTTACGATCCCCGCGGACGGCCTGATCGTTGGTCCAGCTTCATCCGGGGAAAACAAAAAAGCCTGTCGGCACGTCCGTCGCGTAAAGGTCGAACTCATCAGAGACCGCCGGCTGATCGAAGAAGAAATCGTAGTCGCCGGCTGCGACCCGGCGATTTTCCTTGCCGGAGAGTATCTTCGCCGACGGCATGAACGGTCCTCTGTGCTCGAATGGACGATGGGCAGCGGAGCCGCCATCGAAGCGTTGCAGCGAGGGGAAGTCCATGTCGCCGGGTTGCACATCGTCGACCCAAAATCAGGCGAATCCAATGTCCCCTACCTGCGGAGACATCTCAAGGGAGGCGAGTTTACCGTCATGACGTTCGCGTCATGGGAGCAGGGATTGATGGTCCGGAAGGGAAACCCGAAAAGCATCAAGGACATGGCCGATCTGGCGCGGAAAGATGTCCAGATGGTCAATCGTGAACAGGGATCCGGGGCAAGAGCGCTGTTGGATCAGCAGCTCACGACAGCGGGCATCCAGCCGAAAAAAGTGAAAGGGTATGGGCATTGTGCGGCGTCTCATCTTGAAGTGGCGCAGCTTATCGCGCGAGGACAGAGTGATGTCGGAATGGGTGTGGGATCGGCGGCTCGTCTGTTGGGATTGGACTTTATCCCGCTTCAACAAGAGCGCTACGACCTGGTCATTCCCACCCTGTACCTCACCAATCATCCGGGCCTCTCGGTCTTTCTTGAGACGATTGTAAGTCGGCCATTTCGAGCAGAGATCGATGCGCTCGGCGGGTACGATACACGCGAAACCGGAAAGATTGTGGAATTTCAAACACAGAAAACGGCATCGATCCATTAATCGCAGGCGGTGATGGGGGCACGGATGAAACACTATCGGAACAGGCACAGCCCTGTCGTACGCGTCCTCGCAATGGCCGTCTTCCTCTTGTTCGGCACGGGTCCAGGTTTCGCTGAGCCGTTAACCATTGTGGCATCGCCGAGCGTCAAAGTGCCATTAGAAGCCCTCGCGCAGGCGTTTGAGCAAAGCCATCCTGATGTGCATGTGCGGATCCATTATGACTCGGGGCTGGGGCTGCGGCAGTCTCTCGCAGCGATGCAGAACAGCGGGCGCTATGCGATCGGGTCCGGGCCGTTTCATCTGATCGCCCCGGCAAGCGTGGATGTTCTGAATCGGCTGGAGAGCCGCTATTATGTCTTGCCCGGGACGAGAAAGGCGTACGCCGCTGTTCCCCTGGTTTTGGTCGTTCCCGAATCTCTTGTCGAAGCGCCGGCTTCCTTCGAGGCGTTTGCGCAAGATGCGACAAAGAAAGTGGCCATTGCCGATCCCGAACTGACGGAGCTTGGGCTCAGAACAAAAGCATTTCTTGATGGGACGGGACTATCGCCCATTCTGAAAGACCGGTTGGATGTCGCGCATGACGCGAAGGGCGTGATCGACGATGTCATGAATGGAGATGCGGATGCCGGGATTGTATTCGGCTCAGATGCCGTCCGCCATGCCGGCCGTGTGCGAATTGTGGCATCATCGACCGATAAAACGCACCGGCCCGTCGTCTATTTTATGGCCATGGAGCGGTTCTGTCCCAATCGAGATCTGTGCGGCAAGTTTCTGGCCTTCACGCAGACCGATGAAGCTAAGCAGGCGCTGAAAGTCCTCGGGTACGGCTCTCCTCCGACCGTCCGTACACCCCAACGCCCATAACTGCCGAGCCTTACGACAGTGACCTGAATGGACATCAGGTCATTTTTTTGTCATGGTTGTCAGTATAAAAGACATATGCGTAAAGTATCGTGAGTAGTGAGAATGCATCATCGGGCCCGATTCGGAGGAGTGACATGAAAAATAGGGGTGTTCGGTTATGTCTTCATCGCGGTATCGCTCTCATGGTCGTATTGGCTGCCGCGGGGTGTGCCCGACTGCCGTATACGACACAGGTCGTGCAGCAGGATCAGCGCGTGACCGTGACCATTCAGCATGAGGTGAGGCCCGCCGGCTATACACATCCTGCGCAGTTCAGTGCAGAAGAACTGCGCACGATCTTAAGTGGATTTTCGGTCCGTGAAAAAAAACAGATTCCCCTGCGCTGGTTCGCCGAAGAGATTCCTCCGAAGACCATGTTCCGGCAAGACGAACTGAATGCGCTTATGCCGGCGATCGCGCAAGCCTTTCAGAAGCTCGGGCCCGATGAACGCGTCTACTTCACCGTGCTCGCGCCTGGACCCAATCCAAACTACGACCGAGACACCACCGCCGGCTGGCTGGCGTTTCGCGATCCGTATCTCCATATCGGACTCGACTACTTCCATACGCTTCTGCCGGTGCGAAAAATCGATCAGTACGATTACAACTTTCCGCTCACCAATAAGACGCCGGCTTCGTATCTCATCTACTTCGAGCCGGGTCGCTTTTGGATCGTCGATCCTTTCAATGGTGATCGAGGAGTGGACGTTCGAGGGCTTCTTCGCGCAAATGGGCTGCCGGCGGCCAAGTAATGACGGCATTGGAACCCGAGTGATTGTTTCATTGATGCAGCATGCACGGAGGATTTCATGAGTGGTGAGGGCAAGTGGACGAGGCAGAATCGCACGAAGAGTCGCGGATGGACAGGGATGCTCCTCGCGATTCTCTGTGCGTGTTTTTATCCGATAGGGCCGATTTCGGCGGACGCGGTGGAATCAGGAAGACTTATCGAAAAGGATGGGAAATACGTTTTTGTGGAAAGCATGGATCCTTCGATGAGGCTCTTGCTGGAGCGGTCACTGAAAAATGGGATGATCACGCAGGAAGAATACGATCGCACGATCAAGGAATCGGAGGAACACGCGTATCTGACACAATCGTCATTTAAGGCCTGGTATGACCGGGGCTTCAACTTCTCGATGAACGACAATGCTTTCTTTTTGAAAATCCGAGCCCGGATTCAAACGCGCTATACGCAACGTTATAGGAATGATGCCTTTCGCGTCGGCGACTCGAAAAATTTTCCCGAGTTGCTCGGTGTGTTCGGCGATTACCGGTCCAACCGTTCCATCGATGAAGGCTCCTCGTTTAACATGAGGCGGGTTCGTCTCTATCTTATGGGCCACCTCTTCAGTCCGGATTTAAAATATTACATTCAACTCGCCGGCGAGACGGCGGAGAATTCCCAGAATCCCGGCTCGGTCTCCGTGCTGGATGCCAATCTGACAAGCACTCACTTTCCCTGGCTCAACGTGCAACTGGGGCAGTACAAAGTCTACTTCAACCGGTCTCAGATCAATTCGACCTCATCGATGCAGTTCGCGGAGCGCGCGCTGGCCATGGACGCCTTTACCGCCAGTGGGCTGAATCGACGCGATATCGGCATCACGATCATGAACGATGAAGAAGTCTATCCCGTGAACTATTACTTAGGCGTGTTCAATGGGTCCGGTCCTAATTTTAACCGGTTCGGTTCTTTTGGGAGCGAAGAGCCGACCGTGGGCTGTCCAGGAGGACAAACAGGGGGCAATCCTTTTCCCTCACCAACTAGCTGCCCAACGAACCAGAGAAGTCTCAATGCAAATTTTCGCACCAATGTGAATCAGCTCATGTACGCCGGTCGATTGATGTGGAACATCATGGGTCGGCCTGGATACGGTGAGGGCGATCTCGCCTATTCTGAAACCCCTCAGATGGCGGTCGGTGGAGGCTATGCGTACAATCCGGCGGTCAATACCAGCACCGATAACGCCTTCGTGGGAATCGATCTCGCGAACCTGAATTTCCGGCGTCAGCTTGCTCAGTTTGGGAATGGCAGAGAGTTAGGGTGGGGCGTCGTCGATTTCTCAACGTGGACGCTGGATTATGTTCTCAAATACCGCGGGTTCTCATTCCAAGCGGAATATTGGTTCAAAAACGTGACTCGGCATAACAAGGGTCTGCCCTGCATGCAAACGGCGGGGCAAGGCGGCCCGTGCACGGCGTTCGCGCCAAACCAGTTGGGCAATGCAACCGGTTGGTATGTGCAATCCGGCTATTATTTGATACCCCGCAAGGTGGAGTTGGCCGCGCGCTATGCGTATTGGGATCCCGATACCCATTCAGGCGGCGATCTGATTAAGGAAGTGGATGTGTCGCTCAATTGGTATCTGAATGGCACGTACGACCATCAAATTATGGTGACCTACAGTAATGTCGCGATGGGAATGGATGGATTTGCGATTGGCCGGAGTAGCCCACTGCCGAGCACCGGTGGGAATCAAAATGCTAACCCCTGTCCGTCCACATTCCCCGCAGGATGCGTGCCGTTGGATTCCCATGCCGGAACGCTGATTGAAAATGCCATCCGAGTTCAGTACCAGATTTTCTTTTAAGCACTGTCCGGGGATAAGGAGGGATTACGATGGAGACTCAGGAGGTCAGTACGATCCCGTTCGGCAGCTCAGGCCCAAGGTGGAACTACCTCACCGGTCGGGTCAGCTCGATCCTTCACGGCCTCACACGAGCGACAGTAAAAGTGATGACCGAGGATGACGTGAGCTTCAAAGTCCGGTGCGCCTCCGATGTGTTCGAAGAAATGAGCCTGCGTATCGATCAGCCAGTCGTGGCACGCATCAACGCACATGACGTCCTTATAGGCATGGCGGGGATGTGGCCCGGAAAGGAACGTTGGAACCGTTGGAACGGTCGGATCGTCCTAGTCAATCCGGCTGACTCCGATCCGCTGATCACCGTCAAGCTACAAGGAAAGTGTTGCACCCTCGTAAGTACGGGGCCGATTATCGGGCTCTCGTTACGGCCGGAGACCTGGGAGCCGGTCAGTATTGTCATCGACCCGGAGACTATCTCACTGACGCCGTATTTACAGCCGACACGCCAGAGGTGGACTGCTACACACGTACCCATGCACGAGCGCCATCGCGTCTGGCTGAAAGCCCGGGTCGAAGCTGTACGAAAGAGTGACAGCGGAAGTATCGTCTTGCTGAATGTTGGCGGTACGCATATCTCCGCACTGGTCTGCGGAGACCAAGATATTCCCTATGAGTGGGGCCCTGGATTGCCGGTAGAGATGCATGTCGATCAATGGGAAGCGTGGCTGCGGCCGGCAGGAGATGCGCTGGATGCCGTCATGTGCAAGTTAATGTATGAAACAAATGTCTGAACAGAAGCGGGGGATGGATGTTTGGAAGCCCTGCTGACATAACAAGTAACGGACTCTGATAGGGCAGTCGTAAGAATCATGATAACGATGACCGAGGCAGAGAAAGGGGCATGATGAGGATCGGACTTCGCAGCATACAGGTGTATGTTCAATTCGTAGTGGCTGGGATCGTCCTGAGCGGACTGTTGCCGTTGGCTGTCGGGTGGGCTGCGGAGCTCAAAATTGCCGCCGCCTCAGACCTCAATTTTGCATTCAAGGAGGTGGTTGCCGAATTTGAGAAGAAAACCGGCGATCGGGTGAAACTCACTTTGGGTTCATCGGGAAACTTCTATTCCCAGATCGAAAACGGCGCGCCATTCGACCTTTATTTTT
>JAICXS010000568.1 GCA_025934615.1 Nitrospiraceae bacterium | reverse complement strand
TCGTGCGTGGCGGAGCGGGAAAAAGTCGGCGAGACGCCGGAGCTACCGGGAGGTTAGAGCAGGGCGCTGGGGCGCGGCTGCCACTTTTTCGATTTGTCTTTGGCGATGCCGGTGACGTCCTTCATGTAAGCGCCGGTTTGGGTCAGGACGTGGTGCAGGTCGTTGCCCAGGCTGATAAACGTAAAACCTTTGTCGAAGAATTCACCGACGCGGGCGGTGCCGAAGAGGAAGAGGCCGAGGATGACGTTATTCTTGCGGGCTTCAGAGATGAGCTTGTCGGTGGCGGCGCCGAGCTCGGGCGACGTGTACATGTCGGGGAATTTATATTTTTCAAACAGACCCATGGACATGCAGAGATCGTTCTGGCCGAGGAAGAGAATGTCCACGCCAGGGACCGCGGCGATTTCGGTCATGTTCTTGATGCAATCGGCGGTCTCGACTTGTAGAGCGACGATGAGGTTGTCGTTGGCAGCGCCGGCGTAACCAAGCAATCCGGCTTTGTTCATACTGCGCTGAGGAAAATAGACGCTGCGCGTGCCTGCCGTAGGATATTTCGTGCAGCTGATGGCCTGACGGGCTTCTTCGGCGGTATTGATGTAGGGAACGAGAACGCCGTCGGCGCCCATGTCGAGAGCTTGCTGAATGCCGGAGCGATCGCTGTAACCGCCAACGCGAACCATGCTCTTTGCGCCGCCGCTGCCGATGCCCGCGAGCATGGTGGAGAGACGCTCGTAGCCCATCGGACCGTGCTGCGTATCGACGAGCAGCCAATCGTAGCCGGAATGCGCAAGCTGTTCGGCAACCGTCGGGCTGTGGGAATTGAGGAAGAGGCCGATCTTGGGCTGGCCATCGCGAAGCTGTTTCTTGAAATCTGCGCCTGAGGTGGCGGAGTCAGACATGGATGCTCCTTGAATGTGCGTGCAAATTTATTCGCGCTGCGAGTTTAGCCGAAACGGAAGAAAAGTTGAAACGGTGGCGTGTCGATCAATTGGTCTGAAAATCTCGGAGGTGTTAGGAGAGGCTGAGGGCCATCTTCAACGCTTTTTCGAGTTGGCGGATTTTTATGGAAGAGAGCGAGCCGACAAATGCGGTTAGATCCACTTTCCGGATGCTGACGAGGTTATCGCACATGACCCAACTCTCATGTTTCATGCCCTCATCAGGGCCGATGGCAACCTGAGTGGAAAGGCTATCGCCGTTGCTGAAGACCGGAGCGCAGATCACTGTCGGGAATTTTGAATCGATCAAGACTTGGCGGCTCACGACGACGTACGTGCGGAATTGCTTCGGATCATTTCCAGGTTTGTAGACGCGATACAGTTCGCCACGGGTCATATCGAGCGATGCTCAATCTTCTGAAGCTTGATAGGTCAACACATCCGACGCTTCGGCGTTTAGTCTGTCCGCGGCCGCGTTAATGAGTGCAAGGTCGCGGGCGTGGGCCGCATTGCGGGCACGTTCGCGGAGATATGTGCGTAGGACGTGCTCGATGAACGCGGAGCGAGAGTGTTTCGACCCAGCCAAGCGATCGACACCCGCCAAAACATCCTTCGAGAGTGTGATAGATGTCTT
>JAICXS010000227.1 GCA_025934615.1 Nitrospiraceae bacterium | reverse complement strand
GCATCAATCCGGTCAAAAGTCCCTTCCGGAAAGCGGGCCTGCATATCTTCATCCCATCTTTTTTTACGTCCCATGAATTTTTTCTCATATGAGGTATTGACCATGCCGGAAATATCTCATATGATTTATCCATCGTCAAGACAGGAGATGGACATGCACATGCAGGACCAAGGAAACAACGAAACGATCAGCCGAGGCGTTTTCGAGCTTCACGGCCGCTTTACCGCCCTCACCTTCTCGGAATCCAAGACCTTCAAGACCCGCAAGGGTGCCGAGCAATGGCTGGCGGTGCGCGGTTATAACCCGGACGGTTCACGTATCTCGTGAGCCGTCAAATCTGCTTTGACAAAACAGAGAAAGATTCAAACCATGAGCAATATCGGAATGGAATTGCAGACCACGCCAGAGTTCACGCTTGGTGAGGACGAAACAGGAGGAATGGCATTCTTCTGGATCAATCCTTGGAACGGGCAGCGGGAAAAGATCGCTAGCCTTTGGTGGCCCTCACATCCGGTCGAAGCAACGGAAGCGGTCGAACAATTATTTTCCGAGTTACGTCTTTATCGTGACGGTGGTCCGCCGCAGTCGCCTGTATGAAAATCACCCTTCAATGGGTCATTTTCTAACATGACCGCGAAGCAATCGCCTTAACTCAAGGGCTCCGCGGTTGATCCGTTAAAGCAAACCCTAGCGATTTCAATGCTCACGTCACCCATGGTTTTTTGATCGAAGCAGGACGATAATCATCTTATGAGCCGCACGCCCGCACGCTTTACCCAAGCCGATGTCAACCGCGCACTTAAAGCGGCGAAGAAGGCTGGCGCGGGGGCGGTTCGTATCCTACGGGACGGCACAATCACGATTGATCCGCAACCGGATTCCGCGGGGGACAAGGTAGAAAAGTCGGTTGAGGCAGAGCGGGAGATCGTCCTGTGATCTCCGACATGCCACGCCCTCGCCCGCCGCATCTGCATCGCCAGATCACCCGCCACGGCAAGACCGTCTGGTATGTGCGCAAGGACAAGGGTGCGCGCATTCGCATCAGGGCCGACTTCGGTACGCCCGAATTCGATGCGCAGTATCAGGCCGCAATGGCCGGGGAAAGCCCGGTCATCGGGAAGGCCAAGAGCGGAACACTGGCATGGTTGCTTGAGCAGTACCGGGAGACCAACGCCTGGACTCGCCTATCGAGCGCTACCCGCCGGCAGCGGGAAAACATCTTCCGGCAGATCCTGAAGACGGCCGGGACTGAGCAATTCGTCAAGATCACCAGCAAGACGATTCAGGCTGGCGTCGATCGGCGCCGCGATACCCCTCACCAAGCCCGCCACTTCGTCGACGCCATGCGCGGACTATTCAAGTGGGCGGTTGCGGCCGAACACGTCAGGAGCGATCCGACCGCGGGGAAAGCTGTCGCGAAGCCCAAGGGCGGGGAAGGTTTCGAGGCATGGACCGAGGATGAGATCGCCAAGTTTCAGAAGCGCTGGGCGCCGGGCTCTCGTGAACGGCTAGCCCATGACGTCCTGTTTTATACAGGGCTTCGCCGCGGAGATGCCGTGTTGTTCGGCAAGCAGCATGTCAAGAACGGCGTCGGGCGCATTACAACCCAGAAGACCGGCGAACGCGTGGTGATCCCGATTGAACCCGAGCTCGAGGCCACGTTGGCTCTAGGGCCATGCGGAGACCTGTCTTTCGTCGCGGCTGCCGATGGCAAGCCTATAAAGAAGGAATCCTTCGGCAACTGGTTTAGGGAAGCCTGCAACACGGCAGGGATCAAGAAGTCAGCACATGGGCTGCGCAAAGCCGGGGCGACGCGGGACGCTAACCGCGGATGGTCGGAATCCGAGCTCGAGGCCAAGTATGGCTGGCGCGGCGGCCGAATGGCCTCACATTATACAAGGACAATGAACCGCGAGCGTCTGGCGATCCAGGCCGCGGCCAGAACCAGAACATCTATTCCCTCACCTGAGGGTGAGGTGAGGGCCACAGGCGAAAAAGTCGAGTGAAAGCAAATGGATAAAAATTCAATGGTGGGGAAGGAAGATGTCGGACTTCCTAGCAATATCATCACCTTGCAAAAAGGTGAGGACCAAAACGCCTATTTGAAATCTAAAGGTGATTTTGGCAGACGCCCCCACCCTCCAGCCCAGTACGAGATCGTCAGCGATCGCGGGGAGCACTTCGGCCCCTACCCGTCTCGAGACGCGGCCAAAAGGGCTGGCGAGAAGAAGTGGCCCGATCAGTATCCGATGAACCTCGAGGACGAACCGCCGACCGGTTGGCTGGTCCAAGTCGTCGGCGCCGATGTCGTCCGACGCTGATCTGCACAGGTAAGGAGATCTGAAAATGAGCACCAAAGAAATCGCGAGACGCCATATCCAGGCCGCCCAAGACGCCACGACCGAGATCGACAATGGCGGCCTTTGGCGCGCGCTACAACGGCTTCAGGACGCTGGCAGAGGCTCAAATGGCGCCGGGATCTTCTGCGACGTATCTCAATTCAAAAGTGCTCTGCGCGAAGCTGCGGCCGAGATAAAGGCCGCACAAAAGATCATGGACGAGACGTGCTGGCCGACCGACCACGAATACAACATTGCCTGACTGGCAGCTTACCGCACAATTGAGGAAAGCGAATGAGACTTCCGTTCTGGATCGTTAATGGCCGAAATTTCATCTGGTATCGCAAGGTGCGAGAGTGCCGCCATTACGACGACGCCAGATGGGTTCACTACCTGACGATATTTCATACTACTTTTCGATGGGAAACCGAATGTTCCTTTCCCACCCCTCAAAGCAAAGGAGATTGGAAATGGGCGAATTTCATTGGCGAGATGGCTGGTACTTTAGCCGCAACGAGGATGGGTCAGTTCGGGTCCAGCAGCGCTCTCCCGGCCTGTCGGACACAACGATCACAATACCGGCTCCCGAGTGGGCCTCTATCGTCTGTTCGGTCAGCAAAGACGGGGAAACTGGCGAGCGCTGGAATGCCGCTCAAGACTTCCACGGGCGTCCTCCGTCCTAGGACGGAGGACGATCACTTAACGCGCCCTGAAGGAAAACGATGACCGACGAGGAACGGAAGACGCTTCAGCGCAGGATCAAGAACCAGCGCAAGGCCCTGCGCGAGCAGCATAAGACGCTTCGGCTCTATAGCCATACGATCAGCGAGCTTGTCGCCAAACAGACGGTCGTAAGGTCAGATGCCTACCGTCATGCCGCTGTGCTGGCCGAAACTGGCTGCCGATGGCAGTTCGGCTGGCAGATTGCGCGTACTATTCGGAAATGGCGCTAACGCGTCGTATACATTCAGGAGATTCAGATGAGAGAAGACTTTCTGGACGATCCGCGCTTTGACGACGCAGCGGTCGATTTCACGATGGTCCAGCTTTGCAAGGTTCTTGGCGTCGATAGCGAGTCTGTCAGGTGGGATGCGGCGACAGAAACCTTTACGGGCGATGTTCAGGCCGTCATCAGCAATATCCTGACTGCCAAATTCGGCGACGACTGGGACAGTAAGACCAGCATCTTCATGCCGCCGTCCAGTGACGTGAGCCCACTCGGGAAGGAATACCTGGAAAAGCGTGTGGCCTGCATGCAAGAGGCGGTTGACCGCCAGGAGTATCGCCAGAATGATGGCGACGCTTCGCGGGCTGAATACTGGATTGGCCGTCTACACGAGGCCAAGATCGCCCTCACAAACCTAACGTCTGGCTTGGAGCGCGCTGGCGACGGGCTTTGCAAGAAGTCGACCAAATAGACAGAGAACGCGATGGGCATCATACCGATCAGAGGTCGCCGCGAGAACATTCGGGCGGAGCTTTTGGAGTTAGCAAACGATCCTACAATTACCGGAATCGTGATCGGCATCATTCGGGGCGAGCTTCCCGATGAGTCGATCACCACGATTAATATCGGAACCCGTGCGACCAGGGCTAATATAGCCCTGTGTGCCGCATCGTTTCAATTCGACGCTATCGCCGACGAATAATTGCTAGAATAGGTAGTTTCGGCAATATGGTCTACGCGACTAACATCGCAAAGAAGAACCCGAAGAAGCGGCCGAGCATGACCGCTCTACGTCGCCAGCTTTTCAACAAGCACGGCGGCATCTGCGTCTATTGCCGGCGCAAGACAGTGATGCCTAGCATGCTGCCCGGCAAATATAGTCCTCTAGCTGCAACGATTGATCACGTCATTCCGCTGTCTAGAGGAGGCGCAATGAAAGGGGACAATGCGACGCTGGCCTGTCAGGCCTGCAATGGTCTGAAAAAGAATATGACCCCGCATCAGTGGGCGGAGTTCATGATCTCGCATCCTGAGTGGTGGAGGCTCGCCAACTCGGGGAAGCCGCTTCCCATGTCGGAATCTCAGATGATATTGCGCGAAGGTAAAGCGGCTTGGTGGAGATGGCGTAATAGCTTCTCGGGACCGACGCCTGTTTGTCCGGTAATGACGATGGTCGCGGAATTTTTTATGCTCGAACGCTACCCGCACATGAAGCGGTGGCCTGGTTATAGAGAACGCTTTAATCAGCAGTTAAGTGAAACCTGTAACAAATCGTGATTACGCGGATATTGCGTATACGCGGGATCGGCGTATTATAGGGTCATCGAAACGGAGCAAGCAGATGACCAGCCGCAAGCCCATCACCCGAGTTGTTCCCCGCAAGTACGGCTACGCAGTCATCCGCTACGGGCATGTCCAGTTCCGCCACAAGGACCT
>JAICXS010000079.1 GCA_025934615.1 Nitrospiraceae bacterium | reverse complement strand
GAACTTCCCATCCCAATCCCCACGCCCCAAGCGTCGGCGATTCCCAATCGTCTTGAACAAATCGAATGTCGTGTCGTTTCGGATCGATGCCGAGATCGGCAAGACTGTCCAGATACAGATCTTGAATATTGTCCGGCGACGGCTTCAACACGACTTGGTACTGATAGTAGTGCTGCATCCGATTGGGATTCTCTCCGTATCGACCGTCGGTCGGCCGCCGGCAGGGTTGCGGATACGCCGCTCGCCACGGCTCCGGCCCCAAGGCGCGAAGGAATGTGGCCGGATGGAAAGTCCCCGCCCCCATTTCAAGGTCATACGGTTGATGGATGACGCAGCCTTGGTCTGCCCAGTACCGGTGCAGGGACAAAATGAGATCTTGATACGTCACAGGTGGCTTCATGACGTTCCGGTGCATCAGATGAGAGCGTGATGGAAACGACCGTAACTGCTTGCAGAATGAGCCGAATGCACGGCATCGACGCAGGCCAAGCTAACAAGAAGTTTGACAAACTGTCAAGACACCAACGACCTACAGCTACGTTCACCAGCGTCACGTGAAGCCTCTACTGTTTTCTTCCTTCCGTAGTTCAAGCTGTCTTGACGTGCATGTCCTCGAACCTGTATTGTCGCAAAAGTTAACTGAAGAACTCGACAAATGCGATTTTCTAAGAAAAGTGAATATGCGCTCCGTGCCCTCACGGAACTGACTGAACACTATGGCCGTGACTTGCTGCAGCGACAGCAGATCGCGGAGCAACAGCATATTCCCATCGAATTCCTTGAACAAATCTTGCTCGCGCTTAAAAATGCCGGATTATTGGCCAGCCGACGTGGGGTCACGGGGGGCTACAGTCTCATTAAACCGCCCCATGAGATTACGTTAGGTCAGGTCATTCGGATTCTCGACGGCCCCCTCGCGCCGATTGCTTGTGTGAGCAAAACGGCCTATCAAAAATGTAGCGATTGTCCCTATGCCGAACAGAGCGGACATGAGGCCTGTCCGATTCAAGACGTCATGCTGAACGTGCGCAATGCCATCTCGGACATCCTCGACAATTACACCTTGAGTGACTTTGCGAAACAATCTAAAGGACATGGGTCTCATGCCAATCACTCATTACGCTGAACAGTTCGGCATCGTCACTCCCGCCTTCGTCATCTTATTGATGATCTCTACCATCTTGGGACACGGTTCTGGTTTTGACGGGATCTGCCTCGCTGCTGAGCGCGAACTCACACTGGCTATCTACAGCGTGCCCAAAGAGGCCTATGAGAATACATTGATCCCGGCCTTCAAGCGACAGTGGAAACAGCGCACAGGGCAAGATATTCGCGTGCGGAGTTCCTATGGGGCGTCAGGCGCACAGGCTCGGGCGATCATCGGCGGATTTGAAGCCGATGTCGCGGTCCTATCCGTCGAAGGCGATGTCGATCAAATCGCCAAGGCAGGATTGATTACGCACGAGTGGCGCAATGGAGCCGATCGCGGCAATGTCAGCGCATCGGTCGTCGCGTTCGGCGTCCGCAAAGGCAATCCCAAAAGTATCAAGACGTGGGAAGACCTGACCAAGCCCGGAGTGGAGGTGCTCTATCCGAATCCAAAAACCTCCGGCGGCGCGATGTGGGACATCATCGCGATCTACGGTGCCGGTCTGAAACTCGCCGATCCAAAGCAGGGGTCTGCTGAAACGCAGACCGCCGCACTGCTGAAGCGTATCCAGAAGAACGTCAAGGTCATGGACAAGAGCGGACGAGAATCGGTCACGACGTTCGAGCGCGGAGTCGGCGACGTGATTGTCACCTATGAGAATGAATTGCTCCCGCGCATTAAGAGCGGCCGCCCGATGGAGCTGGTCTTGCCCGCTGAAACAATCTTGATAGAAAATCCGG
Source organism: Nitrospiraceae bacterium (assembly GCA_025934615.1). Classification (GTDB taxonomy): domain Bacteria; phylum Nitrospirota; class Nitrospiria; order Nitrospirales; family Nitrospiraceae; genus JAICXS01. Next base: position 5,504 of record JAICXS010000079.1, on the reverse strand, counting down.
CCGCAATTGTAGATCGTCATGTAGAAAAGCATAAAGTACGGGATATCGCCGAAGCGTTTGTCGCCTTCCTGCACAGCGAAGAGGCGCAACGCGCGTTCGCCGAGTACGATTTTCGCACGGTGTCTGCGCGTCCGGTCGGCGGACCACCCGTCAAAGCCTTTCCGCAGCCGGCACATCTGTTCACGATTACCGAACTCGGCGGATGGGACAAAGTGGCTTCGCTCCTGTTTGGCCCGCAAGGTCTGTGGACGCGCACGGTTGAAGAACTGGCGAAAGGGAAATGATACAGAACGTTCCGAATTCCGGCGTCGAAGTTCAAGGTTTGGGAAGAGGATTGCCTCGCACGTGCCTTCTTGTCCTTCGCACCCCGTTCCTATCCCCTTGGCGTTTATGAGCCGGCACGCCATAACAGCCCTGGCCCTGCGATCGGCCGCGATTGGTTACGTGCTCTGCCTCATCCTCTTACCGCTGACGGCCATTGGATTTCAGTCTTTCGAGGATGGACTGACCCGCTTCATCGATGACATTCAACAGCCGCAGGCGAAAGCGGCCCTCATCCTGACCATCGAAGCCGCCTTGATCACGACGGTGATCAATGCCGTGTTCGGAATGCTCTCGGCGTGGGTCTTGGTGCGGTATGACTTTCCCGGTCGGGCCTTTCTCAATGCGCTCGTCGATCTGCCCTTTGCCGTTCCCACTTTGGTGGCTGGGATCATGATTGCGGCCTTATACGGGGCGACAAGCCCTATTGGGGCATGGCTGCTCAAAGGCGGCATCGAGGTACTCTATAACGTCCCGGGCATTGTGTTGGCCATGCTGTTTGTGACGATGCCCTTTACCATCCGCTCGCTGCAACCCGTTCTTATGGAACTGGAGCAGGACCAGGAGGAGGCTGCCTACACCCTCGGTGCAACACCGTGGCAGGCCTTTTGGCGTGTGACCGTTCCGTCAGTGTTGCCTGGGTTGCTGACCGGTATCTTTTTGACGTTTGTGCGGGCGCTCGGTGAATTCGGATCCGTCGTTATTGTCGCCGGCAACATCCCACTGAAAACTCAGGTCGCGGCGGTGTATGTCTATGGTGAGATTGAAAGTTACAATCCGCAAGGCGCGACATCGGTCTCGGTCGTCGTGCTCATCGTTTCATTTCTCGCATTAATGCTATTAGAGCGTCTCACGCGACCGCCAGGGGAACGGCTGCCGACACTCTTAACAAGCATCTTCAGCCCTCAGTTGTTAGTGCTCAGGTCCATCTTAAAATTCAACACTCCACACTAACCGTATGCGCCGACTCTTCATCAGTCTTGTCTGGCTCTATTTCGCAGCGTTGTTAATCGGCCCTATCGCTTATCTTTGCGCGCAGGCCTCGGGAGAGGGTCTCACGGTATTTCTGAACGAAGTGATGCGGCCGGAAGCGGTGCATGGCTTCTGGCTCACGACGGAAATTACACTCATCGTTCTGCTCGTCAACCTGCTCTTCGGCACAATGACCGCCATGGTACTGGCTCGACAACGATTCTGGGGCCAAACGTTCTTGAGCGGCCTCATCGATCTTCCTTTCTCGGTCTCGCCGGTTATCACGGGATTCATGCTGATCCTGCTCGTAGGTCCGGGAACGATCCTTGGCACATGGTTCGGCACCATGGACATCAAGATTCTCTATGCGCTCCCTGCCATGATCTTGGTGACCTTGTTCGTGACGTTTCCATTCGTCGTTCGTGAACTCACACCGATTCTTATGGCCATTGGTACGGACAGTGAAGAAGCGGCGCGCACGCTGGGCGCCAACGAATGGCAGATTTTTATTCGCGTGACGCTTCCGGCCATCCGATGGGGAATGGCCTACGGCGCGACACTCACTATTGCCCGCGCCATCGGTGAATTCGGCGCGGTGCTGGTCGTCTCCGGGAACATCTTACAACTGACTCAAACGGCGACCCTACACATCTATCAGAGCTATGTGGATTTCAACTACGTGGGAGCCTATGCCGTGGCGGCGGTTCTTCTTGCCGTATCATTTCTCATTCTCATCGTCCTCGAGCTCGTCAAGGCCCGCACCTCCGTCATGACGGACCGTTCGCCCCAGATGGTGATTCCGTGAAAATCGAGGTCCGAGCGCTCTCAAAATATTTCGGATCGGTGGAGGCGGTGTCGAACGTCTCCTTTACCGTGAAAGAAGGGGAACTACTGGGACTGCTTGGGCCCAGCGGGAGCGGCAAAACGACGGTCCTTCGCATGATCGCTGGGCTGGAATCTCCCTCGTCCGGCGACATCTTTATCGATCATGTTCGTGTAAACGATCTCTCCGTTCAGCAGCGCAATATTGGGTTTGTGTTTCAGCACTATGCCTTGTTCAAACATATGACGGTGGCTGACAATGTGGCATTCGGACTGTCCATCAAAAAGTGGGCGAAGCGCGAAATCCATCAACGAGTCGCCGATCTGTTACAGCTCATGGGCTTGCCCGGTCTCGGCGGTCGGTATCCACACCAGCTCTCCGGGGGCCAGCGCCAACGGGTTGCCATCGCGCGCGCGTTGGCGCCCCGACCGAGCGTCTTGCTGCTGGATGAACCGTTCGGCGCGGTCGATGCGCAGGTCCGGCAAGAATTGCGGGAATGGCTGATTCGCCTACACGACGAATTGGCGGTCACGAGTCTCTTTGTGACGCACGATCAGGAAGAAGCGATGGAAGTGTCCAACCGGCTGATCGTCTTTTCCAAGGGCCGGCTGGAACAAATCGGATCGCCGGCCGAGGTGTATGAAGATCCAGCGACGGAATTCGTCGCCCGTTTCATCGGCTCAATGAACATTGTCGAGGCCGAAGTGAAGCAGGGCGTCGCCCATGTCGCGGGTTTAGAATTTCCAGCCCCGGATTTTCCGGACACACAGCGCATCCAAATCGGCTTCCGGCCTTATTACATCAAGCTGTCGGAGGACACGACTCATTTTCGTCTACAAGCGCGCGTGCGGCACGTCTATTTCTTAGGCGTTGCCTACCGGGTGGAAATTGAAACCGAAAGCGGTCTCATCCTGCGCTCGCGGATGAACAAAGAAGAGTTTCGGCAGTGTCGATTCGAAGTCGGCCAGCCCGTGTCGTACGCGATCACCCATTTTCGCATTCTGCCGCAAGACCATGGAACGCCCTCGCCTGCGATGGGCATCCCGGACAGTCCCCTTACACCCTAGACCCATGAGGTTGACAGTGCGTTCTATCTTCACGTAACTGAGCTCAGCCTAACGCTTCCCGGAAGAGCCCAACCTTCTTCAATTGACGCCTCCTCAACGGTTTGTTACAACGTACTCAAGACGTCTGCATCAAAGGAGATCATCATGGCTGTGCGAATGACGGAAGATACTCGGCTCACCGTGCTCCACAACAAGGCCACACAATTGAGAATCGACAGCGTGCTCGCCACGACCGAGGCGGGAAGCGGACATCCGACGAGCTGCGCGTCGGCTGCCGATATCGTCGCGACGCTCTTTTTTTCCATCATGCGGTACGATCCCAAGAATCCAAAACATCCTGCGAATGACCGCTTTATCCTCTCCAAAGGTCATGCCGCTCCCTTGCTCTATGCCGCATGGGCAGAGACCGGATTGTTCGATAGAAAAGAACTCCTTCGCCTACGCACCTTGGGTTCCGATCTGGAAGGCCATCCGACTCCGCGGCTTTCCTTCGTCGATGTGGCGACCGGCTCATTAGGACAGGGATTATCGGCGGGCATTGGCATGGCCCTCAATGCCAAACGGCTGGACCGTTCACCGGCACGGATCTATGTGCTGATGGGGGATGGAGAATCGGCGGAAGGATCGGTCTGGGAGGCGGCTGAAATCGGCCGGCATTATGCGCTCGATAATCTGTGCGCAATCATCGATGTCAACCGCTTGGGACAGAGTGACCCCACCATGTTGCAGCATGATATGGAGGCTTATCGAGCACGCTGGAGCGGATTTGGCTGGCATGCGATCGTGGTCGACGGGCACGACATTGCAAAACTTCTCGCCGCATTCGAAGAGGCCGCGTTTACCAAAGGCAAGCCGACCATTATTTTGGCCCGTACGCTGAAAGGGAAGGGCTTGCCGGCTATTGAAGACCAGCCGGATTGGCACGGTAAACCGCTTAAGAAAGGCGAGCAAACCGACAAAGCGATCGAGACGCTCACGCGGCAATTTCGGCAAAGCGCGGCGCAACCCGACATTCAGCGGCCCGAAGCCTGGACCAACGGCAAGAAGCCGGTGAAACCGATGGCGGCGCCGAACTATAAACCCACCGATTCCGTGGCGACGCGAGAAGCGTTCGGCACGGCACTGGCCGCTTTAGGCGAAGCCAATCCGCTGGTCGTCGGCCTTGACGCCGACGTGAAGAACTCAACCTTTACAGACAAATTCGGCAAGCAGTTTCCGGACCGGTTCTTTGAGAACTTTATCGCCGAACAAAATATGGTGGGTGCGTCGGCGGGATTGGCGGCTTGCGGCAAGATTCCCTTTGCCGCGACTTTCGCGTGTTTTCTCACGCGTGCGTATGACTTTATCCGGATGGCATCGATCAGCCACAACAATATTAAATTGATGGGCTCGCATGTCGGGGTGAGCATCGGCGAAGACGGTCCGTCCCAGATGGGATTGGAGGACATCGCCATGATGAGTGCACAGCCCGGCATGGTAGTCTTGTACCCCAGCGATGCCGTCTGCACACATCGGTTGGTAGAATTAATGGCGGCGCATTCTGGACCTGTCTATTTACGGACCGGCCGGCCCAAAGCGCCGATTCTCTATACGAATGAGGAAACCTTTACGATCGGCGGCTTCAAAGTGTTGCGGCAAAGTGCCTCCGATCGGTTGACGATAGTCGCGGCGGGCGTCACCTTATTCGAGGCGTTGAAAGCCTACGATCAACTTCAAACCGCCGGGATCGCGGTGCGTATTATCGATTTGTACAGCATCGTGCCGATCGACCGCGCCGGCTTGATCGAACACGCGCGGGCCACCCAGGGACGCATATTGACGGTCGAAGATCACTATGCGCATGGCGGACTGGGAGATGCCGTGCTGAGCGCCGTCGGGGAGGAAGGGTTCCGGGTCCATAAGATCGCGGTGCGAGAGATTCCCCATAGCGGAAAGCCCGATGAATTGATCGACCGGTACGGCCTGAGCGCGCGGGCGATTGTCGAGACCGTGAAACGAATTGCCTAGATGAAGAATCCGGACCATCTCAAAGAGATCCCGCTCTTTAATCTGGTGAAGCGATCCGAGCGCCAACGCTTGGCCGGCGAGGTCACCGAAACCCGGTATACAAAGGGCGATTTCATTTTTCGTGAAGGCGACCCGGCCGAATTTTTCCACATTGTGAAAGAAGGCACCGTGAAATGTGTCAAAACGTCGTCCGAGGGAAAAGAGGTGACGCTTAAAGTCTTGATGCCGGGCGATCTCTTTTGTTGTGAAGCCGCCGTCTTCGACGGAGCGCCGCACCCGGGTTGCGCCCAGCCGATGGGAGAAGTCAGCGTACT
>JAICXS010000407.1 GCA_025934615.1 Nitrospiraceae bacterium | reverse complement strand
GAATTCCTTTTGTGACAAAGGTTTATGAGTGATGAATTTATTGTATGAGTAACGACAAGCGAATGCAAATGGACTCTTCTTTTGACAGGCGCTTTCTCAATGACTACAATCCCTGCACTAAGGTGCTTTGATAGATAACGCAAGCTGGTCAGCGGCCTAGAGGAGGGCGGGCATGAAACAACGAATGATGTGGCTTCTGCTTCTGATGGCCATCATCGCAGGGTGCGGTGGCAACCCCTACCTGGATGCGTCACTCAAACCTGCTGAGATGGAGGGAAAAGATAAGGCATGGTTCGAAAACAAATGGGGGCCGCCAAGCGGGAAAGCGCCGCGTTTTTTTGGCGGCGAAGAATGGACCTATTTTCGAATCGCCGGCGGTAAGAGCAGTTCGCCATTCTTTAATTTCGCGCCCAATCAATGTCAGATCACATTGAAATTCGACAAGGAAGAGAAATTAAGTTCGTACAAATATTCGGGGTGCTAGCCAGACAATTGTTTGTGGAAGGTTTGTGCGCAATCCGTGCTGCAGAAATAATAGTTCTGGCCGCCGATGCTGGCACTCACCGCATTCGCTCTGGGGATATAGGTACGGCACACGGGATCTTGAATCATCTGATCATGCCCCGCACTTCCGCTTGGGAGCGATGGCCTATTGAATTCCCTCAAAGCCTTCTTCACTAAAAAATACAGGATAATCAACAGGCCAAGTATCAGCAATAGACGATACATAGAACCTCCAACCTAGCAAGCATCATCCTATGGCAGCTACTACTTGCTGTCAAGGAATCCCACCAATTGTGTCCTTGTTTCACCCGGCTATTCGAGATGGTCAACATCGAAGTCGGTGGCCCAAACGACTCATCGATGGATCGGCCTGGAGGGTCTTTTTCTTTCAACCAAAGGGACTTTCGGCCGATAGTCTCATCTTCCTCTGCGTGTTAGGGTGAGAGCATGAAAACCTGTGACAAGTGCCAAGGAACAATGTTGTACGAACGAGCGGTGGACCTCAATGCGGGTCTCGTCATCACCGTGTTGGCCTGCTTAAATTGCGGCAGGCGCCGTCCGGTGGAACAGCAACCCCGTCCCATCACTGCGCGTTGCTGATGCCGGTGCTGCTCGTTTCTTTATGTAGGCAGCCTTGGAGTCGAGGCCTTTTTGAGCAGGGGGCAGGATGAAGCCGCCGGTGACAAGAGTGTCTCGATCGCTATGGACGGCTTTGGCCTCATGCCCACACTGCTATCGCCTTATCAGTTATAAATCGGGTCAGACGAAGGTGCGCTGCCACGCTTGTGGAGCAGCCGTGATTGGAGAAACGGCGTGGGCCGCTAATCCCTCGCCGTTCTCGGAAGAGTAATGGCTGTTAGTGAATTGAAACGCCCTCGTAGACGACTGCGAGGGCGTTTATATTTGCGGTTTCCAAGAGATTGGTCGATCGACCTACTAAAACACGCACGTCGCTATCGAAGACTCAGCACGTCGAGCATATCGTAAAGACCGGGAGGTTGTTTGACCGCCCAGCGCGCGGCTCGAAGCGCACCCCGCGCAAATGTATCACGGCTTTGAGCGCGATGTGTTACCTCGATACGCTCTCCCATTCCTCCGAAAATGACCGTGTGGTCGCCGACAATATCTCCCGCGCGAATGGTTTGAATGCCGATTTCGCCCGGTTTGCGTTCACCGATCAGGCCCTTGCGCGCATAAACACCTTTTTCGTCGAGATTGCGGTTCATAGCCTTCGCTAAAACTTCCGCCAATTTGAGCGCAGTCCCACTCGGTGCGTCCTTTTTTAAGCGATGATGGGCTTCGATCACTTCAATGTCATACTCCTCGCCTAACGTCTTGGCCATTTCCGCGACAGCCGTAAACAGCAAATTGATGCCGACGCTCATATTCGGAGAGAACACACATGGAATGTGACGGGCCAATGTGCGCACCTCACTAATATGTTCCGGCGTGAAACCGGTCGTGCCGAGAACGACTGCGCGTCGATGCTGTGCGGCAAGCCTCACATGATCGAGGCTCGCTTCGGGCGACGAGAAATCGACCACCACTTCTGCGTGCGGCAAGAGCGATGACAAATCTTCCGTGATGCGAATGCCCGTATGGCCGCAGCCCGCTGTTTCTCCGGCATCATCGCCGATCGATCCATGCCCTTTTCGTTCGACCGCTCCCGCGAGAGTCAAAGCCGCTGATTCTTTGGTCAGTGCAACCAATCGCGACCCCATTCGGCCGGCGGCTCCCGTAATGATGACTTTTATCATATCGTTGATGTGATTAACTAATGTGGTCGGCGGTGGCTGATTATCAATACTTATTTGCTGACTTACTCAATTGCTCTCCACGCAATCCGTGAAGAATGGGGACGCCTTCAGAGGAGTCCGTAATCTTTCAGCGCCCCAGCCAGCTTTTCTCGGTTCTCTGCAGACATGGGGCAGAGGGGCAGGCGGAGTTCTGGCTGGATCTTACCCATCATGCCAAGGGCCTCTTTCACCGGGATCGGATTTGTCTCATAGAAGAGAGCGGTAAACAGCGGATAGAGTTTGTAATGCAGCGCCTTGGCTTGGTCGAGCTTGCCTGCCGCAAAGGCATCGACTAACGCCGCCATATCGGCCGGTGCAATATTCGCCGTCACGGTAATTACACCCTTTGCTCCCACGGCCATCATCGGTAGGGTCAATGGGTCATCGCCGGCGAGAACGGTGATGCGATCCCCGCAAGCTTGGATGATCTCAGAGACCTGTCCCAGTGACCCGGCTCCTTCCTTGATCGCCACGATGTTGCGAATGGATGAGAGCCTTGCAATGGTGGCCGGCAGGATATTGACGCTGGTTCGACTGGGGATGTTATAGATGACGAGAGGGAGATCGACCGCGTCCGCAATGGTCTTGTAATGCCGATACAACCCTTCTTGCGTGGGCTTGTTGTAATACGGGCAAATCAGCAGCGCGCCGTCCGCCCCGGCCTGCTTAGCATGCTTGGTCAGCGTGATGGCTTCGTCGGTAGAATTCGATCCCGTCCCCGCGATGACCGGCACACGGAGCTTGG
>JAICXS010000524.1 GCA_025934615.1 Nitrospiraceae bacterium | reverse complement strand
TCACCAGCTCCGCAGGCAGTTTACCAAACGGAACGGTATGGCAATTTCACATACACATTCACCAACCTGACCGCCAATTTGGGTTACAAGCTGCGCCTGCACTTCGCCGAAACCTACTGGACCAGCGTCGGTCAGCGTCAGTTTAATGTCTTCATCAATGGCGTACAGGTTCTGACAAATTTCGATATCGTTGCGGCGGCTGGCGCGCCAAACAAAGCCGTCGTCGAGGAATTCAACGCGACGGCTGCCAGCGGTCAGATCGCTGTGCAATATGTCACTGTCACCGACAACGCCAAGTCGAGCGGCCTGGAACTCTTGTTGCCGCGCGTTGTCGCCCCCAGTGGCTTAAGCGCAAGCCCCGGCGATGCGCAGGTAAGTCTCTCGTGGACTGCCGTCCCAAACGCGACCACTTATAATGTCAAACGGGGCGCTGCCTCCTCCGGCCCGTTTTCCACGATCGCGACCGGCGTTGGGGCTGCTAATTACGTAGATACTCCCCTGACAAACGGCCAAACATATTATTATGTCATTTCCACAGTGCGGCTTGGATGCGAAAGCACCAATTCGTTGTCGGTTTCTGCGACGCCGGTCTCTTCCGTCGTGCCGCCGGTATCGGTTTCACTCTTCCGTTCGAACAATAATTATTACGTCGCCTGGCCCACCGGAATCCTGCAATCCGCCGGAAGTCTTCTGGGCCCGTGGTCCGATTTGGGCCAAACCGCGGCGGGTTCGAACATGAATGTTTCGGTCGGCAGCACGAACCAGTTCTTCCGGGTAAAGGTGCGGTAACTCTCGCGTACCCGCCCTGCGGGTGTCCGCCAAATTCAATATTAGTCTTTCGTAATGTCCTTTCACTTGTAGTTTGAATTTTCACGCGGGTGCGTCATTGTTTGGGCCGTGAAGCAAAGCGACCAATCCCTGCTGGACAGTAAACCGAACGACACGCGCAAATCCCTTCTGCCTTGCTCGATCGTTATCTTTGGCGCGAGCGGCGATCTCACGTCGCGAAAGCTGATCCCCGCCCTGTACCACCTGTATAAGGACAAACAAATGCCGCCGGAATTCCGGATCATCGGATTTGCGCGCAGGGATAAAACGGATGATTCATGGCGCCAGGAATTGCGGGAGGCGCTTGATCAATTCTCGCGCACCAAGCCCGTCGATGATGCCGTGTGGCAATCGTTTTCGAAGAATATTTTTTATTGTATCGGCGATATGACCGATTCGGCGGCGTACGAAAAGCTTGAAAAACAGCTGACATCGTTCGGCAGCGAGCCGATTCGCAAAAACCTGCTGTTTTATCTCGCGACTATGCCGAGTCAGTTCGGGCTCGTTGTGGAGCAGCTCCATAAAGCCGGACTTCTGCACAAAGAAAATGGCGATGGTTGGCAGCGCATTGTCGTGGAAAAACCATTTGGGCATGATCTTGCCTCGGCCCACCAGTTGAACAGTGAGTTGACCCGGTACGCGCGTGAAGACCAGGTCTTTCGCATCGACCACTATCTCGGCAAGGAAACAGTGCAGAACATCCTGATGTTCCGCTTTTCAAACGCTATTTTTGAGCGCCTCTGGAACCGGGACACCGTCGATCATGTGCAAGTGACCGTGAGTGAGAAGATCGGGGTAGGGCAGCGTGGCGGCTACTACGAGGAGGCCGGCGCGTTGCGGGACATGGTGCAGAACCATTTGCTCCAGGTGACTTCGTTGATTGCGATGGAGCCGCCGGTTTCGCTCGATAGCGAACCGGTGCGGGATGAAAAGGTGAAGCTGTTGAAATCAATCCGGCCTCTCCAGCCGGAGGATGTCGCCAAACAGGTGGTTCGCGGGCAATATTTCGCGGGCGCGGTGGACGGCGAAGCACGCCCTGGGTATCGGCAGGAGCCAAAAGTTAAACCGAACTCAAACGTGGAGACGTATGTTGCTCTGAAACTTTTCATCGATAACTGGCGCTGGTCCGGCGTTCCGTT
>JAICXS010000577.1 GCA_025934615.1 Nitrospiraceae bacterium | reverse complement strand
CAGCGACGATGTGATCAGCGTCTATTTGATCGTCCGCCGATACTGGGGCGATCGCCCGCGCGAAGGCTTTGAAAAGATCTTCGGCCAGCTCGTCGAGCAAGCCGACAAACTCTGCAACGCACACGTGCTGCCCAAGGTGCTTCGGCCGATTTCCTCGGCCATCGCCTCGCGGTCCTGATCGGTTCAATCTGAGTCGAAAAGAATATAATCGGCCACCGGCGCAAGAGCGCCGGTGGCCGAATTCGTTTGCGGAGTGCATGACACAATCGACGGTTGCTTCTGTCTCCCGCCCCCGGTATTCCGGGGGAGGGCTCGGGAGGGGGCCGGAACGCCGACATCCCCGTCGGCTCTTTTTGAAAGATGCCGACGAGGACGTCGGCGTTCCCGGTAGCGCCCCTCCCGGTGTCCACGCAGCACCGGTAGAGGGAATGAGGCTCCTGCCGCCGATCGTGTCACGCACCCGCTTTTGCGTGGGGTGTCGGAATTGCAGCCGATGATGGCCGAAGATAACACTGGTTCAGCCGAGTTGCTCACGCAGACCCGCGACCGGGCGCAACGGATGGTTGCGGCGCTGTCAGCCGATCTGGAAGATCTGCGGGCCAATCGGTCGATGAGTGCCGAAGTTAAATCGGAAGGTGAAGCGGCCATCGCCGACCTCATGGAGCATGCAAAAAGTCTTGCCCAGAAATGCGAAGAGGCATTGAAGAAGCAAAACGAGAGTGTAAAGGCGGAGAGTGAGAAACGGTCATGAGTGAGAATGCCCAAACCGACAAGTCGGAAATCATCGCGCCGCCGGGCAAGGAGTATCGCATCCGGCGATATCTGTTTGTGATCCTGATGCTGGCCGCTGGCCTGTGGTTTTTCTATGACGGATTTGTCGGCTACCCGCACAAACAGGCAAAGTTCTTAGCAATGACGCCCGAAGAACGGGCACACGCCAACGCGCCGCCGACGGACCTGGATATCCAAATTCAAAAATGACTGGGCCTTGGCCTGACGCTCCTGGCGCCGATCTGTCTTGGGATTTTCTTCTACCGATCGCGCGGGAGTTATCGTCTGCAAGGCGAGACGCTATCCGTTCCCGGCCATCCGCCGGTCCCGTTCTCGCAGATCCTCGAATTGGACAAAGCGCAGTGGGACCGAAAAGGCATCGCGAAGGTGACTTACCGCGATCCCTCAGGCAATGCGAGTCGGACCTTTCGGCTCGATGAGTTCATCTACCATTATCAAGCGGTCCGGCAGATCGTCGAACGAATCGAAAAGCATCTCGAAAGCGAAACGCCCGCCTCGCCTCCCGCAGAAGCATAAGCAAAGCGCGCAACAAAAAGGCCCGGGCATGAAAACCCGGGCCTTCTGAATTAGCGCAATGTCAAATTGCTTACGCGCCTTTGGCCGCTTCGATGATCGCCTGGGTCTTAATGACCATCTGCGTTTCATCGTAGAGATGGAAGCTCTGCACGAGCAGCTCATGGCTGCGGCGTTCGATGTCGAGCACGCTCAGGT
>JAICXS010000084.1 GCA_025934615.1 Nitrospiraceae bacterium | reverse complement strand
TGGTCCAGGGCATCTCGAAGGGACGGATTCAAGAATACATTCAGAGTGAGCCGTATTACTCGGTCCGTATGGTGAAAATTCAGGATCGCAAATCCACCGGAGCCTCCTTGGAAGCCGAAGCCGTCATGAGGACGGTGAAGGAACAGCTTGAACGTATCGTCGGGCTGGGCAAAGTCCTGATGCCGGATGTCATGGTCGTTATCGAAAACTTGGATGACCCGGGACGCCTCGCCGATATGGTGGTATCCAATCTGGGTGTCAAGGTGGACGTTTCGCAATCGGTGCTGGAAATCGAAGATCCAATCGCGCGGTTGAAACGTGTCAGCGAAATTCTCAGCAAGGAAGTCGATGTCCTCTCGATGCAGCAGAAAATCCAAGCCCAGGCCAAGGGCGAGATGGACAAAACCCAGCGTGAATATTTCCTGCGCGAGCAACTTAAAGCGATCCAGAAGGAACTGGGCGAACTGGACGAACGCGGCGAAGAAGTCGCCGACTTCCGGAAACGCATTAAAGACGCCAAAATGCCCGAGAAAGTCCTCAAAGAGTGCGAGAAGCAACTCAAGCGCCTAGAGAAGATGCACCCGGACACGGCGGAATCGGCCACCGTTCGCACCTATTTGGAATGGATGGTCGATCTTCCCTGGAGCAAACGATCCAAAGATAGCCTGGACATTAAAGCCGCGGCCAAGGTCTTAGATGAAGACCACTATGATTTGGAAAAAGTCAAGGAACGGATTCTCGAATATTTGGCGGTTCGAAAACTCAAGGACAAGATGAAAGGCCCTATCCTCTGCTTTGTCGGCCCGCCGGGGGTCGGAAAGACCTCACTCGGGAAATCGATCGCTCGCTCGCTTGGGCGGGAATTCGTCCGAATCAGCCTGGGCGGTGTGCGGGATGAAGCGGAAATTCGAGGTCATCGCCGAACTTATGTCGGAGCGCTACCGGGCCGCATTCTTCAAGGCCTCAAGCAAGCCGGAACCAGCAATCCGGTCTTCATGATGGATGAAGTGGACAAAGTGGGGCAGGACTTTCGGGGCGACCCGTCCGCGGCGCTGCTGGAGGTGCTGGATCCCGAACAGAATCACGCCTTCAGCGATCATTATCTCGGCGTGCCGTTTGACTTAAGCGAGGTCCTGTTCATCACGACCGCCAATCTTATGGACCCGATTCTCTCGGCCCTCCGCGACCGCATGGAAATCATTGAAATCCCCGGCTACACGGAAGAGGAAAAACTCGGCATCGCCGAACGTTATCTGATTCCGCGCCAACTCAAAGAGCACGGGATCACGGAGAAACATATCCGCATCACGGAATCGGGTTTGCACACGATCGTCTCTCACTATACCCGCGAAGCCGGGGTCCGAAGCCTGGACCGGGACATCGCGAATGTCATGCGCAAGATCGCGAAAAAAGTGGCTGAAGGCAAAGTCCAATGCTACAGCATTACGCCGGCCAATGTGCATAAGTTCCTCGGCGTCCCGAAATATCTTCCGGAGGCCGAACAGGAAGAGGACGAAATCGGCGTCTCGACCGGACTGGCGTGGACTGAGAGCGGCGGGGATGTGCTTTACATCGAAGCGACCGTCATGAAGGGCAAGGGCCAGCTGACCCTGACCGGCCACCTCGGGGACGTCATGAAAGAGTCGGCACAGGCGGCGCTCAGCTATGTCCGTTCACGCGAGAAGTTGCTCGGCATCAGTCCTGATGTGTTTTCGAAAATCGACATCCACATCCATGTGCCGGCCGGCGCGATTCCTAAAGATGGCCCTTCCGCCGGCATCACGATGGCCACGGCGATTGCCTCCATTCTGTCCGGGATTCCTGTTCGCCGCGATGTGGCCATGACGGGAGAAATCACGCTGCGAGGCCGGGTTCTTCCCATCGGCGGTCTGAAAGAAAAAATTCTTGCCGCGAAACGAGCCAAAATCTCTACGGTTATTTTGCCTCAGCGCAACGAGAAGGATATTGAAGAGATCCCCAAGCATCTGTTACGCGGCGTCACCTTGGTGTTCGCCAAGACCATGGATGACGTGCTGAAAGAGGGGCTTCGTTACCCGAAGACATCTACGCGAAAACTGAAATCCATGCGCCGGCCGGGACGCAACCGGTCGAAGAGCGATGGATTGGAATTACCGCGTCGCACTCCACGCACCCATCCCCTCTCACCATCGGTCTCCGTGTCGCCTCCGTCGCCCGCCCACTGACATGCCTCATTCCCCATCGAGGCGCCGCACACCCCTCCGCGAATTTCAGCTCATCGAGGCTCTTCACCGGCGGTACGGCAAGACCGGGCCCAACGTGATACGAGGGATCGGGGACGACGCCGCCGTCGTGACGCCCGTTAAGAATCATGAAATGGTGGTCACGACAGACCTCTTAGTAGAGGGGGTACACTTCGATCTGAAAACCGCTTCCTTTGAGGATATAGGTTATAAAGCGGCTGTCGCCAACCTCAGTGATATCGCCGCCATGGGGGCCAAGCCCAACTATCTCCTGGTCTCCCTCGCAATCCCGCGCTCACAGAGCGCTTCCGAAATGCAACGACTATACCGTGGGCTCATGTTGGCCTGCCGACCATACGGTGTCGAATTGGTCGGGGGGGACACGTCGGCCTCTCGTCACGGTCTATTCCTCAATATTGTGCTTATCGGAAGTGTCCCAGTCGGGTGCGCCTTGACCCGTGGGGGAGCACAGGCCGGGGATCTTCTCTATCTCACGGGCACAATCGGCGACTCTCTTGCCGGTCTGCGGGTGCTCTCGGCCCGGCATGGACACAAACAATCCCTGCCGCCCGTCAAGCCGTCTACACAAGAGTTGACCCGTCGGCATCTTCGGCCAACGCCCCGAGTTGAAATGGGACAGGCCTTGAGCAGACAACGGCTTGCCACTGCCGCAATCGATGTATCGGATGGCCTCTCAGGAGATGTCCGGCATATTTGTACGCAGAGCCGTGTCGGGGTCGAAATTGAGGTCGATGCCCTGCCGATTTCCGCTGCGCTCCGCAAATTTGCCGGCATGAATAAGCAGGACCCGATCGATGTCGCGCTGCAGGGAGGCGAAGACTATGAACTTCTGT
Source organism: Nitrospiraceae bacterium (assembly GCA_025934615.1). GTDB lineage: Bacteria > Nitrospirota > Nitrospiria > Nitrospirales > Nitrospiraceae > JAICXS01. Next base: position 4,180 of record JAICXS010000084.1, on the reverse strand, counting down.
TCACGGTCGCTCCCCGTTCCTGCAAGAAAGTAGAACAGCTCGGCCGGAAAGTCGATTGTCTGGTATCGTGTATTGGAATCATCAAACCAGTATCATACGGTCTTCGCATCAAAGACCAATCCGGCGTGCTCCATCCATTGCCGATGCTCAGCTATCAGCATTTCTCTGCTGCACATAATCTTCATCGAGAGAAATCGTGGTCTCGATAACACAGATTCGATCGCGGCTCAATCAGATCCTGCACCTGCACGAATCACCCCATCGGACCGCGCTGGCATTTTCGGTCGGAGTCTTCATCGCCTTCTCGCCGAGCTATGGGTTCCATACCATTCAAGTGCTGTTTTGCACGTGGGCCTTTCGCCTGAATTTTCTCGCGTTGATGGCCGGCGCGTTCATTAACAATCCGTGGACCATCGTGCCCATCCTTGGCGCCACAATCTGGATAGGATTTCAAGTACTGGACATGCCGCACATCGCGCCCTTCGACTGGAGCGATCTGACCGTCAGCTCGCTCTACCACCAGATCTTGCCGTACCTCCTCCCCTTTCTCATCGGCGGCATGATCTTAAGCGTGATCGGCATGCTGATTGCCTATCCGGTTGCCTATTGGTTGATTTCGCGGTATCGCGGGCAACGATCCTCCGTTGAGGAGCGATTGCCCACCTGAGACAACTGCGGTAAGATGCGGCCATCGCGCCAGTCCGGCCTTATGAAATCCCCTACTCTTACCCAACCAGCCCTCTATGATGGATCGGCGTTGATTGCCGATCCGATTCACGAATATATTTCCTTCACCGTTCCCTATTCGACTCCAGACCCCGGCGAGCGAACTGAAAAGGATTTGATCGATGCGCCATGGGTTCAGCGCCTTCGCTATATCTTCCAACTCCAAAGTGCACGATGGGTCTATCCATCGGCCGAACATAGCCGCTTTGTCCATTCCCTCGGCACGATGCACGTGGCAGGCCGCTTCGCCCGCCATCTCTATCCATTTCTCGCGACTCAGTTTCAGCAGGTTCCCTCCATCAATTATGTTGAAGAACTCTTGCGCATCACCGCGCTGCTTCACGATATCGGTCACGGCCCCTTCTGCCATTTCTTCGACGACAACTTTCTCAAGGCTTATCAACTGACCCACGAGAAATTGGGGCAGGTCATCATTCGCGACCATCTCGGTCCGATCATTCAGAAGATCAGACGAAGTCCGAGCGGACCCTTTTCGAAAGGGGAAGCCTTAGACCCCGCTCATATCGCCCATCTCATTTTAAAAGAAAAAGGGAAAGACAATTCCCGTATGCCGCCCTGGCTCAATGTTCTGCAGCCGGTGATTTCAGGGAGCTATACAGGAGATAATTTGGATTACGTATTGCGCGATGCCTATATGTGCGGCGTAGCGGTCGGGCCGGTCGATCTGACGCGGTTGATTCACTACACGCTGATCACCCATAAAGGTTTTACGATTCATAAGACCGGCCTCCCCGCGCTGCAAATGTTTCTGACTACCAGGATGTATCTGTACTCCAACGTGTACTACCACCGGACAACGAGGGCGATCGACATCCATCTTCGTGAAATTTTTGGAGACACGATGCGTCTGATCTTTCCGGATCATCCATTGAAAAACATGGATCGCTATCTGACGCTCACGGATTGGTCATTGCTCGAAGAGGTCCGAGGCTGGAGGGCATCACGGCAGGCGAGAAGGCGGGCACTTGGCGCAGAATGGGCACGCATTCTGGGACGCGATGTGAAATGGAAAATGGCGTACAACACTGTGCTGAAAGAACCTGGACAAGCCCGTGGAATGGACTTTCCGAGTGCGGGGCATTTTGAAAAACAGGTCAGAAAAGAATTGCCGCCGAAATCCGCGAAGAAGCCGTTCGCCGTTGATATGGCGCCGCTCGATCCGCGTCCTGACCCCAAAGATACGCGTGCGACGCCGCTCTTCGTGTATGACGCCGGAAGTAAGACCGTATCAACGGAACCTTTGGAGGAATTCTTAGATTTGCTTCCAACGCGCCTGGTGCAGTTTAGGATCTATGCGTTGAATCACGACACCGATGCGGAGCTGTCGCGGGCTGCCGCAGCCGTCCTCAACGCCGCGCCATCAAGTAGCCACACCAATGTCTAACATAACTGAGAACTATGCCTATGAAGGGCTACCGTTAACTGAGAACTGAAGACTGAGAACTTTGGACTACTGAACGGTGGGAAGAGGACGAGCAAAAGACAGTTTCACCAGCGAGAGCGGGTCCACTCTGGCGCCGTTCAGATTAACGCCCCAGTGGAGGTGAGGCCCGGTCGCACGGCCTGAGGCGCCGACCTTGCCGATAACCTGCCCCCGTTTGACGATCTCCCCGTCTTTGACGGACACTTCCGACAGATGAAAATACATTGAGTAGAGGCCAAGGCCATGATCGATAAAGACGCCCTTGCCTGAAAAGAAATGATCGGCCGTCAAGCAGACAATCCCGTCATTCATCGCGGCTACATCAGCGCCGAGCGGCGCCGCAATATCTTCTCCAGTATGAGGATTTTTGGCTTGACCATTGATAATCCGTTGGCGACCGAAGGCGCCGGTGACGGGACCTGCGACCGGGCGAAGAAAGTCACCGGCCCACAGCCGCCGCTCGGACACTGCCTCGAGCACCGTGCGCACCTGCGCCTGTTCTGTCTTCACACGGATGAGGTTGTCCTCATCGAGGTCGACCTTATCCTTCGGCAAGGTCAAATACTGAACCGCTCGCTTCTCTTTAATGACCAGCACGTTATAGCTTAATCGGCGATGGCCTGCGGAGGATACAACGTCGAGGACCAATTCGTGGGTGCCGGGAGCATCTTGCAGATCGACGCCGACTAATCCGATATAGGACAGGGCTGCGCCACCGGACGCCTCGGGAAAGAATGGAGTCGTGCGGTTTAAAAATCGCCCAGTCACCGCACTCGTCTGCTGATCCACCGGCACGCGAACCACCACAATTTCCCCTTGTTTGCCGCTGAACTGCCCATCCATACCGTGCCGCTCAGGCGGCGCGCTGGTTAAAAGATCAACAGGAAAGATACTGGTGAGCAGGACGACTGCCATGATGATGAGCTTATCTGATCGAATCATGACTTGCTCATAGAACGACGCTTCTTTTCGGCAGAATGCTCAGACAGGCTTTCCAACAAGGCGCAGGGAGAAAAACACCGGAGACGGATCGTAACTACGTGAGGATTTTTTCCTCACGAGAACGCAGTTGGAAGCCTGATTCAACATTCTGCCTCAGCGGTAGAAGCGTGGGCCTGCCACCTGCGCCACCAACTCTTCCACACGCCGGTTGACTGCGCTGAACGGGTCCATACAGAGAATCGTTTCTTCCCAATAGCCGTTGAGTTTGAGGTAGGTCCAGTCCACGGTGTACGAGCGATTCTTGGCTCGAGCGAACCGAATAAAATCGCCTCGCACCTTCGCCCTCGTTGTTTGAGGGGGGACGGACATGGCGCGCTGAACGGCCTCCTCATCCACGATTCGTTCAATCAAATTTCGGCTCTCCAATAGATAGTATAACCCACGCGTCCGCTTTACGTCGTGATATTGAAGATCCATAAGAAAGACGCGGGGATCATCCCACCCACAGCCCTTTTTATCGATGTAGGACTGAATCAAATGCCGCTTCCCGACCCAATCGATTTCCCTAGAGAGTTGCGCCGGGTCCTCCTCAAGACCATCGAGCACCCGTGTCCATTTCGCCAGCACGTCGTCGAGCACCGGATCATGGGAGTTAAAACTCAAATAATCATAGGCTCGTTCCAGGTAGACCCGTTGAATTTCAATGGCACTGAGCTGACGTCCGTCATCTAATCGCACTTTCTTCTTCAACGTCGGATCGCGCGATACCTCACGGATGGCCTTCACCGGATCCTCGAGTTCCATCCCGCTCACGGTGTAGCCGTCTTCAATCATGGTGAGGACCAGCGCCGCTACGCCGACTTTCAGGTACGTGGCATACTCGGACATATTGGAATCGCCGACGATGATGTGCAGTCGGCGGTATTTTTCGGCATCGGCATGCGGCTCATCGCGGGTGTTAATGATGCTCCGGGAAGAGGTCGTCGAGGAAGAGGTTTTTTCGTGGATATGCTGCGCCCGCTGTGAAATGAAAAATTGTGGCTTGCCGGAGACCTTTAAGACCTTGCC
>JAICXS010000484.1 GCA_025934615.1 Nitrospiraceae bacterium | reverse complement strand
GCTCGATGTCGGTTGCGGCACCGGTGCCCTCACTGAGATCATTCTTTCGCACGCGGCACCAAGCGGCGTTACGGGCATTGATCTATCCGAAGGTTTCATCGCCCATGCGCGGCGGCATCTCCGTGACCACCGTGCGAATTTTGAGATCGGAAATGCCGAGGCGATGTCGTTCCCAGACGGCGGATTCGATGCCGTAGTGTCCGGCCTCGTGCTCAATTTCGTTCCGCATCCGGAGAATGCAATTGCCGAAATGCGGCGCACGCTGCGTGCCGGCGGCACTGCCGCGGTCTATGTTTGGGACTACGCCGGCAAAATGCAATTGATGAGGTACTTCTGGGATTCCGCAGTCGCCCTCGATCCAGACGCCTTGACGCTCAATGAGGCCCGGCGGTTCTCGATGTGCAAGCCGGAGCCGTTGTTGGCGTTGTTCGAGGATGGAGGCTTTGATGGCTGCGAGTGCCGCAGCATCGACGTTCCGACCGTGTTCGCTAATTTCGACGAATACTGGTCGCCGTTTCTCGGTGGCCAAGGTTCCGCACCAACCTATTGCAGCAGCCTGTCCGAGGAGCAGAGATCAAGGCTGCGCGACCACCTTCGCGCCGCGCTTCCGGTCGATCGCGACGGTGGAATTCGACTGATGGCAAGGGCTTGGGCTGTTCGAGGCGTCAAGTTGATCTAGCGCATTTGCGCGAATTGAAACAGGGAGCTGAGCATGCGCACGGTCAAACTCACTGCAGCCATCACAGCTCTGTTGCTCATGTCAGCACCCGTCGTCGCACAGGATTGGCCAACCCGACCATTGACCATGGTGGTTCCGACCACTCCCGGCGGCGCCCCCGACCTGCTCGGACGCGTGATGGCGTCGCGACTGTCCGAACTGCTTGGCCAGTCGGTGATCGTCGAGAACGTCGCTGGTGCGGGCGGCATGATCGGCGCCGCCCGCGTGGCCCGGGCCCCTGCCGACGGCTACCAGTTCTTGATTGGTACTCTTGGCACCCAAGCCCAGAACCAGACGCTCTACAAATCTCCGCTGTACAATGCTGCAAAAGATTTCGCGCCAGTCGCTCTGCTCTGGCAGGTCCGCTTCATCCTGATCGCTCGCAAGGATTTGCCGGTCGATAATCTGCAGGGGTTCATCGGCTATGCGAAAGCCCATCAGGCAGTGATGCATTACGGATCTGGTGGTATCGGCTCGCCGAGCCATCTGGCGTGTGCCTTGTTCAATGCAGCGGTCGGATTAAACGTCACCCACGTTCCGTATCACGGGGTCGGCCCGGTGATCCGGGACTTGATTGCTGGCCGTATCGACTATCTTTGCCCCAGCGCTACCGCCGCAGTCGGATACATCGAGAGCAAGCAGGTGAAGGCAATCGCCCTACTTTCGGAAGACCGCTCGCCACTCATGCCAACATACCCCAGTGCGGGTGAGCAAGGACTCGCTGGTTTTGAAGACACCGGCTGGTCCGGCATGTTTCTGCCCAAGGATGCACCGCCGCCGATCGTCCGCAAGCTCAACGCAGCTGCCTCAGCCGTCCTCGACACGCCCGCCGTCCAGGCGCGGTTCAGGCAGGTCGGTGCGGAAATCGTCGTTTCCGACCGCCGGTCGCCGCAGTACCTGCAAAAATTCGTCGAGAGCGAAATCCGAAAATGGGCAACGGTCATCAAGACTGCTGACATCGCTATTCACTAACGATTCAGAGCGCGGACGCTCGAACGGGTTCACGCGAACAAATGCTTAATGGGATCTTCCACAAGCGATATAGAGGCTCAAAATGCGTCATCCGCTATTGGTTCTGCTTTCCTCCGTTCTCGGGACGATGCGATCCCTTGCGTTTAGCATTCAGCCCCCAAGCAAGCCTGGAACGCGGCGAACGATCCCAGCCGAGACTGAATACCAGGTCCTCCTTATTACGATATTCTGTCTAACTGGCCTGCTGGTCTTCCTTTGTCTGATGAGCTGGTTCCCCGATCTTGGGGCGATTGTTGCTGAGATGAATCAATTCTGATCGCAATCCCTCAGCGTGACTATCGCATCAACCGCCATCGCCGGTCCTTTGCGCATACCGTAGGCCGCTTGTAGTCGCGAAGTCCCGGCAAATCCTCATTGAGCTACCTGTAGGGAAGCCCGTGAGCGCGGACTTTCAGCGCGAACTATCGCTCGCCGCTGATAGGATCGGCGAAGTGCAGATAGCGCAGGGCCGTTTGGCCGCGGCGCTGGCCTCCTATCAGGCGGCCCTTGCCATCATCGAGCGGTTGGCAAAGTCGGTGCCCGTTGGCAGCAAGACTTGGCAATATCGTACAACGAGATAGAGAACGTGGAGGTGCCGCAGGGCAGGGAAACGCTCAGGGCCTTACTCAAAGCAAATGCGCAGGTGCCCATGGGTACTGACGTTAAAAAGGGATTCGAGAATGTTGCGGCGATTGTCGT
>JAICXS010000226.1 GCA_025934615.1 Nitrospiraceae bacterium | reverse complement strand
CTCTCCATGAGCGTTCTAGTCGGGTTGCTGGCGGGCCTGTTAATGCCGCACGATGGGTGGGCCCAAGGGTTCTTGGGCGGTGCGACAGGATCTGTGGAGAAGGCTCGCCAAGAGCTGCAACAGCTTGGCACTGAAGCCGCGCAGCATGCGAAAAAGGCCGAGCACGCGGCACAAGTAGCGGAACAACTTGCGAGTACACTGAGCGGCAACGCGAAGAATGACGCGCAGCAGGCGGCGCAGGACGCCCGGCAGAAAGCCACCCAGGCAAAAGCCAAAGCCGACCAAATTCAGGGACAGGCCTCCCAGGCTGATGGAGTCGGTAATCTTGACGATCTTCGACAGGCGGCGCAGGATGCCAAACAAATGGGGGCCGAGGCGCAAGGTCATGCGAAAAGAGCGAGGGATGTCGCCGGATCGTCCAGTGGAAGCCGAAAGAAGAACAGCGATACGGGCTTGACTCTATCCACGGACGAATCGCAATCGCAATCAATCGATTCCGAAGATTCGGCAAGCCCGCAGAGGCAGCGTGGCCTTCGAAATTCGACGGCGCCCTATACCGATACCGGCGCCGGCACCGGATTGCAGAAATCGACTGACAATCCGGATTGACCATAACAAACCACGCCATAATGCATATGGACGCGCCGGTGGACAAAACTGGATCAGGAACAGAAGAGATGAAAAGGTTGAGGCAGCGCAGGGTTTAGTGAGTCAGAACCTCGATAAAGTTGGGATATCTCTTGACCCGCTCGCGCTCGAGGCGGAATGACTACTAGCAAGAATGAATAGCGCTCCCCTTTGGTTGGCCGCAAACACGGTGGGCCTCGCAGCAGATATATTGATAGACAACCTAGGCTATAAGTATGCGCATGGCGAGGGTAACGTAGTAAGCGCTTGGACCCCATGACTACAGGGCAGCAACATACATAAGTATAATGGTAGGATCACGGACATCCTTCCGGTTCTGCTAGCCGCCGGCCGGCTGAAACATTACCTACGTGGCTCGTTCATTGTTAGAGATGGTACTGGCTTCGACTGCCTCTTGGAGAGGGGTTGCGGCAGAAGCTCGCAGCAGCGTTCCATGCGGTCTTACCGCACAATTGCGCTGTGAGGGCGATGCCAGTATGAAAGACCGACCGTTCCCCTAAAAGATCAGATCCTCGAAGTCCAGAGCACCCGCTTTATCACTGAATCTCCTCCTTCTCCTCCTAAGTCCTCCAGAATAATGGAGGGCGTGCAGCCCTCACTACAGAGTGTTACAAACATTTACATTTCAGAAAGGACCTTTATGGCAGTCAAGGATATATGTCGTTGTCGCGCGTGATGGACCGCATGTACACAACGATAGGCTTGCATGCGCCCTATTCTGCATACTATTACTGCTTTTGTAAGCCTTGAAATCTGGGGGCAGGGGTAAACTCACCGCTGAGTACATCTTGGGGCAGAGAGCCGAATTCACCCCGGATACGTTGCTGCTCACAGCAGAGGCATTGCGCCGCCGAGGAGATATTCCAGTGTGCTACCTATAAAATACTTACGACATGCAACTGCACGATACTCATGTGCAGGGTGCGGCAACCTAAATGAAGCGGCGTATTCTTATCGTAGATGATAATCAGGACCTTGTGACGGTACTGCGGGAGCGGTTAGGCGCCGCCGGTTATGACATTGCCGTGGCCTACGATGGAGACGCCGCGCTCGAAGTGATGAGTCAGCCTGAGCAACATCATCCCATTGCAGGCGTGCTATTGGACGTTATGATGCCCGTCATGGATGGATTTACCACCCTTCGAGAAATTCGTATTCGATATCCCACTATTCCAGTCATCATGATGTCCGCCGTCTCGGATGCCTCCATTCGGGAAGAAGCACTACGAAATGGCGCGACGGACTTCCTTATGAAAACGGCGCCACTTGAAACCTTTGTTACATGCTGCCGCCGCTATTTTGGTGAGAGTATCGCGTAGGGTGGTTCATCCCCTAGGATCCAAGGTCGATTAAACCAGCCCCTTTCCCTCATGAACGCGACACGCCAACGTTGATGGTGGTGAACAGAAACGTTTAGAAATTGATCATGAACGTGTTGCCATGCCCCTGTCGTTCCATGGCCAGCGGCTGGAATCCGACACGTTCCACCGTGTGTCGACTGGCCGTGGAGCTGGGCGTTTGTGGTCGTTCCTCGATGGTGAGGACCGTCGTACGGATGATGCCTTCGCGCATGAAACGCAACGTCGCCTGATCTCCAACTTCGAGGTCCTTGACGGCGTCCGCAAACTCTTCAGCCGTCGTCACTGGATGGGCGTTGATCGCCACGACAATGTCTCCGCCCAGTAACCAACGCTCGCCGTTCACAGAGATATCCGTTTGGCCCGATCGTAAGCCAGCCTTCTCGGCGGGACTTCCTTTGGCAATGCCTGACACCACCATGCCTTTGGCTAATGGGAGTGCCAAGAGCTGCATGAGATCTCGGGTAATGAGCTGACCTCCGATGCCGAACCACGGTCGAATGACCCGTCCATAGGTCTGAAGCTCGTGTACGACGCTCTTCACTGTATTGCTGGGAATGGCAAACCCAACATTTTGCGCGCCCGCCAGCATCGCGGCATTGACCCCGATGATGTGTCCCGCCAGATCAAGGAGCGGGCCCCCGCTGTTCCCCGGGTTAATGGCGGCGCTGCTCTGAATGAGGCGTTGCGGCTGACGGGTCGGTTCCGGTGACGGCAGGAATCCGGAAATCACACCGGTCGTCAAGGTGGAGTCCAAACCAAACGGATGACCGATGGTCAGGACCGGTTGACCGATCTCAAGCCGGTCGGAGTCGCCGAATTCGGCCACGGCGTAGTGGCCTTTCGGCAGCGAGACTCGGAGAAGTGCCAAATCGGTCATGGGATCGGTGCCCAGCACCTGCGCCTCCAGTTTGACGCCTTTATTGATAATAACCGTGATGCTTGTCATGCCCTCGATGACATGGTTGTTGGTCAGGATCACCCCCGTGTCATTCAGCACAATGCCCGAACCAACGCTATGGACAGAGGCGCCGCTGTCCATCGATGGCTCAGCGCGAGTCGCATTGATCAGCACAATGACCGGGGCGACTTTTTTATAGACCTGAGACACGACCCCCGATTCCATGCTCGTCTGATGAGCCGTGGCCAGGATAGGAATGGACACGAGAAAGAGCGTCAGAAGGGCCATTGTCAATGCTTGAGTAGCCGTTCGGAGAATCATAGGCGCACCTCAATATTCAGGACCGTTGATCGAAAGACAGCCCACATCAAGATGAGCAAAAATCAAGCCACTAAAGAAAATGACGTGGCATTGATAAATTGGAATCCTATATGGCTACAAACACAAGCCGTCGTAACGCGCATGTTCGGTGAGCGCGGAACCGCTCAGTCCGTACGGCGCATAATCTTTCGCAGTCCGCATTGCTCACAAGCAGGGCTTTACATGCCACGCGGCTCATTCCACGACCCAAACTTGTCTTTCAACAGCAGCGGCATCCTGATTCGAATTCGCGAGACGTTCGATGAAATTTCTGCAATTCAGACATCGCCAGACAAAAAGTATCCTGTTTCCTTCTGATAAATCGATATCGATATGAAGAAAGACATCTTCGATCATATGACCGGCACATTGGGAACACGTCATATTCACACCCCAGTTTGAGAGGCTGTACTTATCCATGATCAAACGTATCATTCATTGCCCATGCAGTTCCTTTCCAGTTCGTAAAGATTTGTAACAATGTGTGCGGCTGCTGCTTGCCTGGCATCCCGAATGAGGCTAAGGATGCGCCAAACCGATATTTTGGAGTGACTATCGTTCAAGCGTGGGGATCATGGAAGGGAAACACAAGATAAAGGGACTGCCGCGACTGGGATTTTATAACGAGAAAGTCACTCCACGGAATCAAGAGCCGTGCCGTAGCCATAAGTCGTAGTTCTCATGGAGCATTGAGCGCCCCGGTCAAAAAGAACGAGAATCGTCCCATTGTCAGGTCACCCTGAGGAGGCGCTATGTATAACACGCTTTGCGTAGATGGGTTGCCGTCCCGAATCACGTCGGTTCAACTGGCAGAGCTGTGCGCGCCCTATGGCATCGTTCAGTCGGCTCGTGTCGTGTGCGATGCGTACGGCGCTTCGATGAATTATGGATTTGTTCAGATGGCCACGGTTGAGGACGCTGAAGCAGTCATGCAGGCGCTCAATGGATGCGACCGCTTCGGCGGGCTGTTGTACGTTGCTCGAACCTATCCGCGTCTCGACAAGGCATCATAAGCGCTGAGGTGAAAACAACATCTTGCAGTTGCGAGACCGCCTCATTTAGGCTCTTGACTGATATAGTGGCTATCCCTATTGTTGACACTCAATCTCACAGTATCTCACTTCAGCAAAATGTGATTAATTTAGAGATGGAAACCGGACCAAAAGCTACTGTCATTTGTCGCCCGGTAAAGGTGAAGCGTGGTTGATTCCTCCATCCCTCTTTCAGGCGATCCGCATCAGCGCCGATGGATGATGTTTATCGATGGTGAAAATTTCACTATGAGGGCGCAAAAGCTGGCTGAAAAGAACTCCCTTGTTCTGTCCGAAGGTCAATACCATTTGAAGGATGTATTCCTGTGGTTGCCAGGAGTTCCACCTACAGCAGATTTAACGAACGGGCATATTCGTCTTCAGCCAAATGCGATCCGATCCTTTTACTATACAAGCGTGACAGGCGATGATCAAAAACTTAACG
>JAICXS010000003.1 GCA_025934615.1 Nitrospiraceae bacterium | reverse complement strand
TGAGTCCGGTGGCATCGACTAATGCCGGAATGAGTCCGATATTCGCCGAATATCCGGAGCCAAAGACCAGCGCCGATTCTGTCTGTTTGAAGTCAGCTAGGGTGCGTTCCAGTTCGTTGTGAGGAGGCAATGTCCCGGAAATGAGCCGTGACGCGCCGGCTCCGACTCCGAACCGTTCAGTCGCTTCGATCGCGGCCCGTTTGAGCGCAGGATGTGTGGCCAATCCGAGATAATCGTTCGAAGCCATGAGAATGATTGCCCGGCCGCCAATCGTCACAGTCGGGCCAGGAGCGGAATCGATCACGCGCAGACGGCGAAGCAAATGGTGTTCTTCTAATGCGCGCAATTTGTCTTCAAACATGAGAATGGTACGCTATACTGCAGTCAAAAGAAGAGTCAACGTTGGAGGCAAGGTTCATGGGCTGTTTCATTGACAATCGATCCAGCAACCTTGTATAAGGCGTCCCACCATGTCATACCGCATTAGAATTCCGACCAAGAGTATGCCGACCGACGAAGCCCATCTTTTGAGTGGATTAGAGCGAGTGGGTCTCACGCTCCAGCAACGCAGCCGGCAAATCCTTATCGGCTTGGGCGTGCTGGTGATTGCGATCACGATCGTCGGAGTGGTGATCTGGTTGGATCATCGACACGCACAGCAGGCCGCGGACTTGGAACGGCAGGCGACTCGACTGTATTTGGATCGTCCGGTGGATAAACCTCAGCAAGCGGACGAAAATCTAAAGCGCGCCATTGCGCTCTACCGTCAACTCCTGGATCAATACTCACGGACTCCTAGCGCCCAGTTGGCGCTCTTTCAGTTAGGAAATGCATTGGTCCAGGCAAATGATATAGTCGGCGCGATTGAGGCGTATCAACGATATGTCGCGATGTATCAGGAGAATAAGCCGCTATTGGGAATGGTCCTTCAACGGCTGGGCTATGCGTATTTAATAAAAGGCGACCAGGAAGCGGCAACGAAAATCTTTACGACAGCACTCGACACACCAGGGACTTTGAATAAAGATCAACTTCTGTATGAACTAGGCAAAATTGAAGAAGCACTATCTCGTCCTGAAGGCGCGCTGGCGCGCTATCAAGACTTGTCGAAAACCTACCCCAACTCTCCATTTGCCGGTGAAGCCACTGTGCGGTCAAAAGCGCTGGAAATGAAGACTTCAACATCGACTCCTGCAGCCGGCGCAACGCCTGGTACGGCGCATCAGCCCACGCCTACAGAGACTAAGAAATAGACCCAGACGGCAGGGTGCGAACTTCCCGTGGGGTTAATGCGTTGAACCGATGGTCAGGAGATCGCCTGGTTTGATCCCTCTCGCGGTGAGACTATTCCTGGCCTTAAGCTGAGCCACGGAGAGATTGAAGCGTTTGGCAATCGTCCAGAGAGAGTCGCCACCCCGCACACGATAGGACCCGCTTGATTCGCTGCGATTCTTCCCTTTTTTGACGAGCAGCGGGGTTGGCTTCCACGTGGGAATTTTATCCAGAGCTTGAACAACCGCTTCTTGACTTCCAACAGGAACTTTCAGGTGGTAGTTCTGGTCGTCCGGCGGCGTGACATCACGCCGTAGCTCGGGATTCAGGCGGCTCAACTCAGTAAACGGGATGCCGGCAGCAAGGGCAATCTGTTGAAGTCTGACGGGCCGGTGGACAATGACTTCTTCAAATTGATGAGGAACCGGTGGCTCCTGCGTAAACCCATATTGGTCGGGGTTCTTGGCAATTATCGTGGCAGCCATAAACCGGGGCACATATTCTTTCGTTTCTCGACGGATATGTTTGGTTTGTGCAATTTCCCAAAAACTGTCCGCGCGGCTTTTTTGTAACGCGCGCATGACCTTGCCTTCACCGGCATTGTACGCAGCCATTGCAAGCGGCCATGCTCCAAACATATCGTACAGGTCACGGAGGTAACGAGCTGCCGCGATCGTGGATTTGATCGGATCGCGCCGTTCATCGACATATTGGTCGACACGCAACCCATAGAGGACCGCCGTGCCTTTCATGAATTGCCAGGGCCCAGTCGCCCGGGCCCTGGAGTAGGCATGAGGGTTAAAACCGCTTTCCACGAGAGACAAATAGACTAAATCGCTGGGAAGATTGAATTCAGAGAAGATGTTTTCGACAATGGGTTTATAGTGGCCGAGACGTGTGAGCCACTGCTCGAATCGATTGCGGATCGCAATGTGGAAAAAACGTATGTGACTTTCCACCTTATCGTTGCGCACGATGGGGAGATTGAGGATTGAGGCGATCTCTTCTTTCGCGCCAGTCACCTCGACCGGCACATCAAGGCCTTTCCCCTGAGATTTGAAGACGTCGGCAAACCGCCAAGGCAGTGAGAAGGGTGGCTGCAACGTCAGCACGCCTTCCGAGCCGGAATTCAATTCTAAAGAGGGAGATCCGCTTTCTAGGCCTGCGCCATCTTGGATTGGTTGAACGGTGTTGGACTCATCAAATTCATCGTCCAACGACAGTTCTGCGGCAGGTGGGTGACTGTCAGCCGATAGCCGTCCAGCTAAAGCAGACGGACATTCGCCACAGGTAATCGCTCCGACTAAGAGAGGGCTCACGATCATCAATCTGTAAACGAGCCCACTCTTGGCGTGTAGAACCAACATTGTCCTAGTTTCCAATTGAGAAGACTACCTTAATGTAGCCGTAGAGTAGCGGCGGCCCCATCTATTGTCAAGGAACCGCGCTCTCATTGGGCTGTCAGTAACCATGGACAATGGCCGAATGAGGGCAGGGGGGTCTTTTCAATTAAACCGATGCAAGCTGCTGAAATTAGGTACTTCATGGCTGTCCTCGCCTTGACAGCCGGTGGAGCGTATGGTAGCGTACCGCTTTTCTTTGACCCGGGAATGGCCGGTCCATTGCCCTGAGTAAGGAGATGACAACGATGCTGAAGCGCTATCTATTGGCCCCGGGGCCGACACCCGTTCCGCCTGAAGTTTTATTGGCGATGGCCAAGCCTATTATTCACCACCGCGCTCCTGAATTTGCCCAAATCTTCGGTGAGGTTCGCGAGGATTTGAAGTGGCTTTTCCAAACGACTAATGATGTGCTGATCTTCGCCTCGTCCGGTACAGGAGGAATGGAAGGGGCGGTCTCGAACTTTCTTTCTCCGGGGGACAAAGCTCTTGTAGTGAATGGTGGAAAGTTTGGTGAACGGTGGGGAAAGCTCTGCAAGACATTCGGCGTTCAGGTCATCGAATTAAAGGTCGAATGGGGCCATGCCGTCAATCCTCAAGCTGTGGCGGATGCGTTGAAAAAGGATCCTTCCATTAAGGCGGTCTTTGTTCAGGCTAGCGAAACCTCGACCGGTGTCGCCCATCCCACCAAAGCGTTGGCCGAAATTGTTAAACTCCATGACGGTACTATCCTCGTTGTCGATGCCATTACCGCTTTAGGCGTGTTCGATATTCAGACCGATGCATGGGGAATCGATGTGGTCATCACGGGGTCCCAAAAGGCGCTCATGCTGCCTCCTGGACTTGCATTCGTCAGCGTAAGCGAGAAGGCGTGGCAGATGGCCGACAAGACCAAGAATGCGGCGTTCTATTTTAATTTTAAAAAAGAACGGGAATCACAGGTCAAGAATCAAACGGCCTATACCCCGGCCGTCTCCATGATTTTAGGCCTGCAGGAAGTGCTCAGAATGCTCAAGGCCGAAGGGTTGGAAAACGTGTTCCTTCGTCAGACTCGATTAGCGCATGCGATGCGCGAAGGAGCTAAGGCAGCGGGTTTATCTCTGTTTCCAAAAGAATCGCCCAGTGATGCCCTAACGGCTATCTGTTCGCCGGATGGCGTCGATGGGCAGGCGATCTACAAAAATCTTCGTGTGCAATATGGCATGACCGCGGCCGGCGGGCAGGATCATCTGAAAGGGAAGATTTTCCGACTGTCACACATGGGATACATGGACAGCTTTGATGTGATCACGGCGCTGGCCGCCGTGGAAATGGTATTGAAAGGGCTGGGACATTCCGTAAAATTGGGCAGCGGCGTTGCGAAAGCGCAAGAACTGCTCATGGCGTAAAAACGGTCAAAACCTTTATCCCACTTGAGGCCGCCGTGAAAATTCTCGTGAGTGATAGCTTATCGAAGCAAGGCATCGACATCCTGCAAAAGGCGGGGTTTACGGTCGATGTGAAAACCAAGCTTTCGAAAGAAGAGCTGTTGAAAGAAATACCGGCTTACGACGGGTTGATCGTCCGATCCGGCACAAAAGTCACCGCCGAGGTCATCGCGGCCGCGGAGAAGCTGAAAGTCATCGGCCGAGCCGGGTCGGGGTTGGATAATGTCGATGCGCAGGCAGCCACGAGGCGTGGCATTGTCGTGATGAATACGCCCGGCGGAAATACCGTCACGACCGCCGAACATACGATGGCCATGATATGTGCGATGACTCGTCGAATTCCGCAAGCGACGGCGTCCATGAGAGCCGGGAAATGGGAAAAAGAAAAATTCATGGGCGTCGAGTTGTACAACAAGACGCTCGGCATCGTAGGGATTGGGCAAATCGGCGGATACCTGGCCAAACTGGCGCAAGGCATTTCGATGAATGTCATTGCGTTTGATCCCTATATGGCTGAGGAGCGGGCTCGCAAAATGGGCGTCGAGGTCGTGGATCTTCCTGAGCTCTACAGAAGGGCGGACGTCATTTCTGTACATACGCCATTGACGGCTGAAACCAGATCGTTGATCAATGCGGCGGCAATTGCGCAGATGAAGCCTGGCGTGATGATTGTGAATTGTGCCCGAGGCGGCATCGTCAATGAAGCGGATTTAGCCGAAGCCCTAAAGTCAAAAAAGGTAGCTGCAGCCGCATTTGATGTGTTCGATGAAGAGCCGGTCAAGCCAGATCACCCTCTGCTGGCATTGGAGAATTTCATCTGCACGCCACACATCGGAGCCTCCACCACTGAGGCACAGGAAAATGTCGCGATCGGGATCGCGGAACAAATCGTGGATTACTTCACCAAGGGGATTGCGCGTGGCGCGGTCAATATTCCATCCGTTCCGCCCGAGTTGCTGCCGACGTTGCATCCCTACTTGGCATTGGCAGAGAAGATTGGCCTCCTCCAGGCTCAATTGTATGAAGGTGGGTTAGAGCGGGTCACCGTCGAGTATAGCGGTGAAGTCGCCTCGTTATCCGTTGCCCCGCTTACGCTTGCAGTCTTAAAAGGGTTACTCACGCCGATTCTCGAAGATGCCGTCAATTATGTCAATGCGCCGGTCATCGCCAAGGAACGCGGCATTGAGGTGAAGGAAGTCAAGAGTAGCGATGCCGGAGATTTCATCAGTGTGATTCGCGTGCGGGTCGAAGCCGGGAAAAAGACTCATCGCCTGGCCGGCACCCTCTTTCATAAGAAAGAACCTCGGGTCATTGAGATCGATAATTTCCAAGTGGAAGTGATCCCCGAAGGACATATGCTGCTGATTCTCAATGTCGACAAGCCCGGCGTCATCGGAGCCGTCGGCCGGGTGCTCGGTGATCACAAGATTAATATCGCCCGCATGCAATGTTCCCGTGAAGAACGGGGCGGGAATGCCTTGCTGATCATCGGATTGGATGCGCCTTTGCCCAACGGGGTTCTTCAGACCATTCAATCCGCGCAGCATATTCTTTCTGTCATCCTCGCCGATCTGTCCAGGGCGCAATAGACGCGCCTCTTTTACGATGGCGCGATCATCTTCATCCCATCGTGCTCGGAAGCGGCCAGGCCTTTCGGTTCCTGCCCACCAACAGAAGCACGACCGCTCGCTCATTCCTATCGGCATGGCGACCATTCTGCCGCACACCGCCCAACGCGTGCGTCATTTAGAGGATGTGTTGTTGGCCACGCTAGGACGATGGGGTTATCAAGAGATTATCCCGCCGACATTTGAATATCTCGATGTGCTTCAAACCGGACTTGAACCAGACCTGATAGAAAAGTGTTATAAATTTTCAGATCGCACAACCGGCCGGATTCTCTTGTTGCGCCCAGACGTCACGGCACAAATCGCCAGAATCGTCGCCATGGGAATGGTCGGATCGCAGATGCCGCTTCGATTGTGCTACCGGACCACGGTCTTTCGCTATGAGCCGGAACATGCCGGACGGGAGCGCGAAATCTTTCAGGTGGGCGCCGAACTGATCGGCACCGACACGGTGGCTGCCGACGCCGAGATGATTGCTCTCACGGGGGAATGTTTGCAGCAATTGGGCCTGCAGGATTTTAAGATTTCGTTGGGCCATGTCGGTTTCTTCAAGGCGTTGCTCGCCAAATCCGGCCTGTCCGCAGAAGGGCAAAAAAGGGCAGAGCAAGCAGCAGCCCGGAAAGATCTTCCGCGGCTTGAGGAAATTCTTCATGACGAGCATGTGTCGGGCGCTCAAGCTCGCGCGCTCCTCGAGACGCCTGGATTATATGGAAAGAAAGAAGTGCTCGCACGTGGCCGCACGCTCGCGGGTCGAGATCCAGATCTGCGCAATCCCTTGGATCGATTGACCGAAGTGTATGCATTGCTGTCAACCTCGGATTTAAAAGATCGCCTCTTGTTGGACCTCGGAGAATTTCGCGGCTTTGAGTACTATGACGGGTTAGTCTTCGAAGTATTTGCAAAGGGCTTGGGCTATGAAATCGGCGGCGGCGGTCGCTACAACCATTTGATCGGCCGGTTTGGCCGTGATCTTCCTTCGACCGGATTTGCATTCGATGTGGATCGCTTATTTCAAACGATGGAGCGAGTCGATGGTGAACCGGTGCGGTCGGATGTGCATTGTCTGATCTGCAGTGTCTGCGACCAACAAGCGCGTGCCTTCGAAGTCGCGAGGATATTGCGACAAGGCGGTTTTCGGGTCGTGCTGGGGCATGTGGCCGGGACTCGCCCACAGGCGCTTCGCCTGATCCTGGATGAGTGCGCACGACTCGGAGCCCAGATGACTGTGTTAGTCGGCCGTGATGGGATTCCTTCCGATAAAGTTGTGGTCATAGCGGGCACTCCAAACGCCCAGCAGCGGACCGTCACAATCAAAGATCTCTCAAACCTTCTTCGTCATTAAGGTCAAGTTCGATAGGTGTTGTATGGCGATTAAGACCATGGCAATGGGCCGTTCGGAACAGTCTGAGCCACGGCTGCCGCCCCAGAATCTCGAGGCGGAGCAATGCATCCTCGGTGCCATTTTGCTGGAGAATGCGGCCATGGCGAAGGCAATGGAACTGATTACCGAGGAAGACTTTTATCGGACCTCCCATAGGAAAATCTATCTCGCCATGTTGGACCTCTCCGACCAAGGCGAGGTCATCGATCATATTACCCTGACGGAACATCTCAAGATTAAGAGCGAGCTGGAGGCTGTAGGAGGATCGGCTTATCTAGCGGAGCTTTTACAGGCGGTGCCGACTGCCGCAAACATCAAATATCATTGTCGGATTGTTCGGGATAAAGCGCTGCTTCGCGGCTTGATTACGACCTCTACGGACATCATTGCGCGCGGCTATGACGAAGCAGCACCGGTCGATGACCTGTTGGATTTCGCCGAACGATCCGTGTTCAGTCTGGCCCAAGGCAAGCTTGGACGTTCGTTCATTCGGATCAAAGACATTATCAAGGAGAGCCTCGATTACGTCGATGTGCTTTCCAAACGGGATCACAATACAGTCACGGGCATTGCGACAGGATATGTGGAGATCGACGAAATTACCGCCGGGTTGCAGCCATCGGATCTCATTATCATTGCGGCGCGTCCTAGCATGGGAAAGACCAGCCTGGCCCTCGGGATGGCGCAGCATGCGGCAATCAAACACGGACACGTCGTCGGCATCTTTAGTCTTGAAATGTCCAAGGCGCAGCTTGTTCTTCGGATGCTCAGTTCCGAAGCCCGGGTTGATTCCCATGCCCTTCGGACAGGACGACTGCAGAAAGAGGATTGGTGGCGTCTCGCCGAAGCTGCCGGCAAACTTGAACAAGCGAACATCTTTATCGATGATTCAGGCGCGCTGACGGTTCAGCAAATGCGAGGAAAGGCCAGGCGCCTCAAGTCGGAACAAAAACGACTCGATCTGCTCGTGGTGGATTATCTTCAACTGATGCAGGGGAGGAGCGATGCGGAGTCACGGCAGCAAGAGATTTCCGATATTTCCCGTTCGTTGAAAGCGTTGGCGAAGGAACTGAATGTGCCCGTGGTCGCACTGTCACAGCTGAGCCGTGCGGTCGAAGCCCGCAAACCTCCCATTCCGATGCTGGCCGATTTACGCGAGAGCGGCGCAATCGAACAAGACGCCGACGTGGTCATGTTTATCTATCGTGATGACGTCTACGATTCGGAGTCGGAGAAGAAGGGAATCGCCGACATCCTGGTTCGAAAGCATCGGAATGGTCCAACCGGCGACAGACAATTGGTCTTCTTAGATAAATTCGCGAAGTTTGACAACCTCGAAGAGCATCATACTGTTTGACACGCTACGACTCGAACCTTATAATTTGAGTGTGACGCGCTGACCTGCCTTCCTCACTCATCACCAGTTAGAGGTCACACGATGAGCAGCTCTGTCTACGTGGCTTTCTCGGCACGGGCGAGGTGGATGCGGGCCGCCGTACCCCTCATCGTCGCGCTGTCGACCGTGGCATCTTGTACAACTGCGCCGAAAGCCGAAACGCGGCTCGCATCCACCTCACAACCTCTTCAAGCTCCGTCTACGCCGGCTCCGGTGCCAAAAGACTCCCGAGCGTACTATCATTTCTTGCTTGGATACGAAGCCGAACTGAATCAAGATACCGGAAGCGCGATTCGCGAATATCAACTGGCCTTACGGAGCGATCCTGCTTCCGTCTATATCAAGTCCCGGCTGGCGGTGCTGTATTTTTCGCTTGGCGACATGGCGCATGCTATTGAGACCGCCGATCAGCTTGCCCAAGCCGGTAGCCGAGATGGGCAACTGCATATTGTCATGGCGGGTATTTATGCGAAAGCCGGACAGAGCGAGAAAGCACTGCGGATGTACGACCGCGCCATCGAGCTGGACCGCAACCAAAGCGAGGCGTACTTTTCAAAGGGCGTCCTGCTGGTTAATCTAAAGCGCTTGGAGGAAGCCGAACGGGCGTTTGAGCAGGGCATCGAGCGCTCCAAAGATTCTCCCATCGGCTATTACTATTTAGGCCGCATCGAAATTGAAGCGAAGCAGTTTGACCGCGCGATTCAGCACCTGAACCAGGCCATTCAGATCAATCCCCATTTCGAACCGGCGTATATGGCGCTTGCGGCGCTCTATGAGACTCAACAGGACCGGACCGGCGCCATCGCGGTCTATCGCAAATATTTGCAAGTCATCAATCCTCAGAGTAAGGAAATGCGGCACCACTTGATCCGGCTTTTCCTTCAGGATAAAGCGTACCGCGACGCATTGAGCGAGCTCGACACGTTGTTACGAGAGGATCCCGACGATTTGGACGCGCAACTGCGGATGGGGCTGGTCTATGGAGAGCTCAAAGAGTATCCCAAGGCAATCGCTCAGTTAACAAAGATCTTATCGGCGAGACCGGCCGAGCTGCGCGTGCGGGATTATCTCGGCCTCATGTATGAGGAGCTGAAAGAGTATGACAAGGCGATTGAGGCCTATCAGGCTAATCTCAAGCTTCAGCCGACGTATGCAGACGGCCACCTTCATTTGGGATTTCTCTATTACCGCTTGAAACAATCGGCCGAGGCCATCCCGCATCTCGTGGAAGTCGTCAAGCAGAATCCGAAACAGTCTGACGCGTATCTCCTGTTAGGCCTGACCTATTTGCAATCGGAACAGTACGCTTCCGCCTCGCAGGCCTTTGAAGAAGGAATTCGCTACAATCCCGGGAATGCAGACCTCTTGTTTAATTTGGGGACGGCATACGACAAGCTGAATCGGTTCGACGATGTCGTCCAGACACTGGAGTCGGCGCTCAAATTAGACCCCAAGCATGCCGACACATTAAATTATCTTGGCTATACCTATGCCGACCGGGACATGAAGATTCCAGAGGCCGTGGAGCTCACTCAACGTGCCGTCTCATTGAAGCCGGACAACGGCTATTATGTCGATAGCCTCGCCTGGGCGCTGTTCAAAATGGGACGCTTGGATGATGCGAAAGCAGAAATTACCAAAGCCGCCACGTTGGTGAAAGATGATCCTGTGATTTACGAACATCTCGGTGAAATTTACCTGAAGCAGAACCTCCGCCAAGAAGCCAAAGAAGCATGGCTTCATTCATTAGAGCTTGACCCCTCCAATTCAAA
This sequence comes from Nitrospiraceae bacterium, assembly GCA_025934615.1. Lineage (GTDB taxonomy): Bacteria > Nitrospirota > Nitrospiria > Nitrospirales > Nitrospiraceae > JAICXS01. The sequence goes on along the minus strand of JAICXS010000003.1, from coordinate 4,865 downwards.
ACTGATCGACCGCTATAAGGACCGAGGTTTCGGCGATCCCACTCAGGAAGACCGAGTCCGGGAAGCCAAGCGGCGCGTGTCACGAAACACCGTCGATCATAAGTAACTACACTGTAAGGCCTTTTCAGTTATCTTCTCTTTAGAGGTCCTAGCACCTCAGACCATACCGGTACCAAATCTTGTCCGTAAGTATCAATCTATGGAAGCCCTGTATCGTTCTGTACCATCCTTCACTGCTGAAGCGCACCCTAAGCCTTTGAAAATATGTATCATCCGAAAGCGGGGGCAATCGGCATGAAAGGTGCTAATTTCCCTCCCAACGACGCGGTTCAAAAAGGCAATGGACGGAGGGGCGGAAGTGAGTCAACAAAGGAGGGTCATCATGAAGGCACTACGCAGTAGTAAGGGTTTTACCTTGATTGAGTTGATGATCGTGGTCGCGATCATCGGCATCTTAGCCGCCATCGCGATTCCGAATTTTATTCAGTATCAGATGCGGTCACGGACGTCTGAGGCCAAGACCAATTTGTCGGCAATCAAGACGGCAAATCTAGCGTTCCAAGCCGAGAATCGTTGTTACTGGTCTTCGACCAATAATGTCCCAGCGGCCGTTCCGAATAATGGTGCCCTTGTGGCATGGCCGCCTGCTGAGGCCGCGACGACCGCCGCGTTGAAGTGTTTTGATAACGCTGGCGCTCCAACTGTTGCGACGGGTTTTTTTGGAGATATTGGATTCGTACCAGCAGGCGCGGTGCGATATCAGTATCGGTTGGGCTCCACGGCAGCCGTCACGGCGGTGCCTGGCCCACAAAAGACCTTGTGCGGCGGTGCGATTGCGGCAGGAGCGGGTGTTGCGCCGACCCTGGGATTCCTTGCCCAGGCTTTTGGTGACTTGGATGGTGATGGCGTTCAGGGCGATTTCAAGGTTTCGGATATTAGCGTTGTGGTTAACTGCTTGCCGAATGACAATATATTCTAGAGCAAGCATACACGTGATCGCTACGGTCAGGGCCAGGCTGGCCCTGACCGATCTTTTTTTAGAACTGTTAAGGCTGCGGTCAATGGAAGTTTCCTACTGTCAGTAACTGCTACATAAATACTATCAGTCCAATGAAGGCTAGGCAGCTTCATTCCAAGTCCCAAAATCTAATCACATGGCTATTGCTCAGTCTCCTCCTCTGCATGACTATTATGTTGCAGTACCAATTGCAACAACGGGAAGGCCATGTTCAGAAGCTGGAGCAGCTTCGGCTTTTACCACGTGGTGAAGTGCTGAAGCCCGCGTTACTTGGATATCATCACCTGGGCGCTGACATCATCTGGCTAAAGATTATCCAGGTACTCGGAGAACGGATCGTCGGTGAGAAGGACTATGAATGGTTGTATCACGCCCTCGACGTCGCGACGACGCTAGACACAAAGTATATTTATGCGTACGATGCCGGGGCGACTGTGTTGGCTGAACTGGCGGGCCGCGTTGATTTGAGCAATCAGCTTTTGGAGAAAGGGTTAGAGCCAAACCCTGGCTCATGGCGTATTCCATTTGTTTTGGGATTCAACCACTTTTTCCATTTAGGGGACCATCTCCGTGCTGCAGATTACATGGCACGTGCAGCACGCGTGCCGGGATTTCCTCCTGCTGGGCCTCCACCCTATGTCGCGAGATTGGCGACACGGCTCTATGCCCAAGGCCAGAATCCGGAAGTCGCAATCGAATTTCTCGAAGGCATGCTGCAGCAGACTCATGAGGATTGGGTAAGGGATCAATTAGAGCGGCGCAAAAAGCGCGTGACAGTCGAGCGTGATCTACAGACCATTGAACGATCCGTACAGCGCTATATTGAGAAGAATGGGCGCAATCCTTTATCCCTATTGGATCTTGTTGTGAACGGAGTTTTAACACGGATGCCCATAGAGCCGTATGGCGGTGAGTATCGCTTGAACAGCAAAACCGGCGAAGTAACCAGTAGCACTCATGCGGAACGAATGCGGGTCTACCGATCCTCAGATGCGATGGCGAAAAAAGGAGATATTGAATAGGTAGTCCTATGGCCATACCCACTGTGATCCTCAAGACAGAAGTACTCCGAAAAACATTCAAAGTTGGCTTCTGGGGCAAACAAGTCACGGCCCTTGAAGGACTCAATCTTGAAGTCCGACAGGGCGAAGTCTTTGGATTTCTCGGACCCAATGGGGCAGGCAAAACCACGACCTTAAAGATGCTCATGGGGTTGATTTATCCCACGAGTGGAAAGGCGTGGCTGTTCGGCAAAGACATTGGAAATGCAGAGGCGAAGGCACGACTCGGGTTTCTGCCGGAGTCACCCTATTTCTACGATTATTTGACCGGCATCGAGTTTCTTCAATTCTATGGGCACCTGTTCGGGCTACGCGGGGGATCATTACATCGCCGAATCGACGAACTCTTGGACCTAGTCGGAATGACCCATGCTAGAGATTTGCAGCTGAGGAAATTTTCAAAAGGCATGCTACAGCGAATCGGCATCGCACAAGCGCTCATCAACGATCCCGAGTTAGTCGTGCTCGATGAGCCGATGTCGGGTCTTGATCCAATCGGACGGAAAGAAATTCGTGATCTCATTCTTCGTCTCAAGGAAACCGGCAAAACCATTTTTTTCAGTTCGCACATCCTGCACGATGCCGAACTCTTGTGCGATCGCGTCAGCATTCTGGTCAAGGGACGGTTGGTGGCCATGGGGCGAATTTCAGATTTGATCGGAGCGGCCTCGATGCAATCGATCGAAGCGGTCGTGGAAGGATTAGGATCGGATGGGTTGGCTCAGGTCAGGCCACTCACGATAAAGGTGACGGTGCACGGAGAACGAGCACTTCTCGTCTTGAATGGACAGGAGCAAGTAGATCCAATTCTCGATAAAATTCGAGCCGCCAAAGCGAAACTCATTTCGCTGACTCCTCAGAATAGTTCGCTGGAGGACCTGTTTATGCGTGAAGTTCGTGAACAGGGAGGGCGAGCGTGATTGCCCGTATCGTATCGATTAGTCTGAATACGTTCCGTGAAAATCTTCGTGAAAAACTGCTCTACAATCTGCTGATTTTTGCTTTGCTGATGATCGGCAGCTCAATTTTGCTGTCCCGGCTGACGCTTGGAGACTACCATCGTCTGATCCTGGATTTGGGACTGGCAAGTATCAATATATTTGGAGTGTTGATCGCCATTTTTGTCGGCATCGGCCTCGTCAGCAAGGAGATCGATAAGAAAACGATTTACACGATTATCTCAAAACCGGTCCCCCGATACGCGTTTTTAGTCGGAAAATATCTGGGCCTTGTCATCACCCTCATGGCTAATACGGTTGTGATGATCATCGGCTTGTTAGTGGTGCTTCACGTGATGGACGTCCCGATCACGGTTCTGCTCTTTAAATCCTTGTCTCTGATTTTTGTTGAACTGATGGTGATCACGGCGGTCGCTCTTGTGTTCTCCACTTTTACGAGCTCCACGTTGAGTGCGATCTTCACGCTGGCCATCTATGTCATCGGTCATCTCTCTGCCGATTTGAAGACGTTCGGTGAGAAAATGGATACGGTCGGACGCGGTATTCTCAGTGCTCTGTATTATATTATGCCGAACTTAGAACGGTTCAATCTGAAAGGGCATGTAATCAATCATGTCGATCTGTCGGCAGACGACCTTCTATTAACCTTTGCATATGGAGCGTCCTATACGGTCATGTTACTTGTATTGGCCTCAATGATTTTTCAACGTCGTGATTTTCAATAGCGCCATCGTCCCGCCATAGACCTTCATGTCACCTCACGCAGTGATGACTTGCATTGAACACTTACTCGATGTATTCATAGAGCGACTTAAGATCTGAACACTATCGGTGGCGCGATGTGTAAAAACAGCCGACGCTTGGTTCTATAAGGAGGGGAAGATGGCTTTGCTGGATAAGATCCGCAGTCGTTCCGCAGTCGTCGGTGTAGATGGTCTCTGCTATGTGGGCCTGCCGCTGGCTGTTCTGCAAGCCAAGACTGGATACCGCGTCTATGGCATCGATGAAGTAGCGGAAAAGGTAGAACGGGTCAATCGGAGCGAAAATTATATTTCCGATGTGGACGGTCAGGAGCTTCGGCAGGTGGTGAGCGATCAGCGATTGAGCGCCACGAGCGTCTTCAGCGTGCTGAGCAAGTGCGATATCGTGCTCATTTGCGTGCCGACGCCATTGACACGGAATAAAGAGCCGGACATCAGCGCGATTTTAAAAGTGACCAATGAGTTGGCGAAATATGCCCATCCCGACATGCTGGTCGTCCTGGAAAGCACGACCTATCCTGGGACGACGGATGAAGTGATGATGCCGATTTTGACGAAGAAAGGCTTGAAGGTCGGCGATACACTGTTCATGGCCTTTTCCCCCGAACGGGTTGATCCTGGCAACCGATCGTTTAAGACTCAAAATACGTTCAAGCTGGTCGGAGGTATCACCCCGTCCTGTTTGACGGTCGCGCAAACGTTTTACGAGCAGTCCATTGTCAAAATTTTCCCCCTCTCCTCTTCCCGTGTCGCGGAAATGGCGAAGGTCTTTGAGAACGTGTTTCGGTCTGTGAACATCGCACTCGTCAACGAATTGGCGATCCTGTGCGACCGTATGGGACTGAATGTGTATGAAGTGATCGATGCCGCCGCCACTAAAAACTTCGGATTTATGGCATTTTATCCGGGGCCTGGCGTAGGTGGACATTGCATTCCGCTCGATCCGTATTACTTGGCATGGAAGTCCAAAGAGTACGATTTGCACACGCGCTTTATTGAACTCGCCGGAGAAATCAATGAAGGCATGCCGTATTATGTCGTGGCGAAGCTGCAGCGCGTGCTGAAC
>JAICXS010000221.1 GCA_025934615.1 Nitrospiraceae bacterium | reverse complement strand
CGCCCGGCTTCCAGAATCCGATCCCGTATTTTTTTGCTGCTGAGGCGAGGAAGTTGTAGACTTCCTTGTTCTCGTCCATCGCGCGGAGGAGATCTTTTTCGGAGCCCATTTCGGCACGGATCAGGTGGTCGCAGTGTATGGTGCTCGGCACAGCGGCTTGCTTCTTGCCGGCCTGCATGAATTGCAGCATCGCCATCTGCGCCGTGGCATCCTGCATGGCGACACGATCGGGCCGTAGCGCCAGCATCGCCTTGCCCCGCTCCCATACCTGCGTGTCGAAATTGTCGGCATGCGAGACGAGGATTTTTTCGGTCAAGGTCAGCGCGCGACCGAACTTCTTCCGGGCTTTGGCACAGGCATCCGGCAACTTGGCGTAGAGTGTTTTTGCGAGATCCATCGACATGATTGAGCCCTCGATGTTGAATTTTAATGAATGTTGAATTCGTGATTCGTCTGAACAACTCAGCACTCTGCCCTATTACTTGAGCGGGGGGACCTCCCGCCGTTTGGGCGCCGCATAGTTCACCAGATAATCGAACAGCCGAATCAGCCGGCTTTCTTGCCGCTTCTGATCGACCCAATGTCCGATCAGTCCGATTGTGCGAGACAGAATAAAAAAGCCGTTCAGGCTTTCCACAGGGAAGCCGATGTCGACGAGCACGGCGGCCATCGTTCCGTCCACGTTTAAAATCAAATTGTCCTTCTTGGCGGCGGTCACCTTCTCCACTTCGAGCGCGAAATCCAAATGCGCAGTTTTGATACCGAGGCTCTTCACATAGCCCACGAGTTCCTTCACCCGTTTGTCTGGATTGCGCAGACTCTTCACACGATGGCCGATGCCGGGAACGGGTCCGACGTTCTTTTTCATGTACCCAAGGAACTCGTCCACCGACATTTTATTATCGACGGCATATTTGAACCACCGGCCCGCATCGGTCACGGCGCCGCCGAACCGCGGCCCGATCATAATCAATCCCGCCGCCACTGATTGCGACATACCGATCCCCGCGCAGGCCGCTACGATCGTCCCCAGCGCACCGCTGACGCAGGGACCGTGATCCGCCGAGAGCATCATGATCCGCTTGATGATCTCAGCCTCCCGCTTCGAAACGAGGCGCTTGTCCCAGAGCAGGCCGATCACATGAGGGATTTCATACCCCTTATTAATAAGCTCGGAGGCCGGATACCCGTCATACAAAGGTTCATCGCCTCGGTCGTCGCTGATCGTCGTGCGAATCAACGGCGCGACCGTGACTTCCCCGGCCTTCATGGCTTCATCGACCGTCTTGGGTAATTTCGGTTGATCGGCAGGACTCAGATCCGGAATAGGAACGACCTGACCACTCTTGACGAACTCTTCGTACGTCGCTTTGATCGCAGGACCGAGCGCGCCAAATGTATCCGGCACAGTGGCCCCCGACTTCTTCAGTGCATCGGATTTGGATCGCGCCGATCCTTCGCCCTTGAGGCCCTCTTTCGCTCCAGCGTGGCCGAACTTCATCCCTTTGGGAAGGCTTTCCTGGCAGAAGCCCGATACAACCGCGAGTAATTTGATGCGTCGCTTCTTCGCGCCATACCACTCGGCCGCGCGCTCTTCCAAATCGCCGCCCATCTCGCCGACGATGACGACCGCCTTGGTCTGGGGATCCTGCTCGAACTTTTCGAGGTAACTGACATAGTCGGTTCCAGGGAAAGCATCGCCTCCGATTCCGATGGCCGTGGTAATCCCGTCGGCAAATTGCGAACAGATCCAAATAATTTCATTGGACAAGCCGCCGGATTTCGTAATGACGCCGAACGACCCTTCTCGGTAGAGCTTGCACGAGACGAGATTATCGAAGGCGCCGCCAATAACGCCGAGACGGCACGCGCCCGCTGAAATAATGCCGATCGACGAGGGCCCGTTGAACGTCTTGCCCAGCTTAATGGCATGGCGCGCCAGCAACTTGGCATCTTTTTCGGGCACGCCTTCCGTAATCATCGAGACGAGCTGAATCTTGGAATCGTTGAGCGCCTCCATGCCGGCGGCACACGCACGGTCCGCCCCAATGTAAACCAAGCTCGTGTTGATCTGAGGATGATGCGCCGTCGCTTCCCCCACGCTTTTATAGACGGGAATCGTCAAAAGCCCGCTGCCATACGGGACTTCATTGGTCTTTCCCGCATCGGGCGGATAGACGAACGCGTCCACGTTGAGCGGGCGCTTGATCATGTAACAAAACTCGGCCATCCGTCGAGCGGCATTCAGGCCGGCGGCACCGCCCTGAATCACCACATGTGTGTCTTTGTTTGCCAAGATGCTCATCGGACTCTCCCCTGTTCGCGCGATGAAAACGCCTACCCACTTCGTTCTCGGTCGCCCGCCTCCGTCGCCGGGCTCCCTGCGGCCTTGGATGGCCGTTTTGATCGCGTTCACATAATAGTGAATCGCTTTAGCGGAAAGCCTGCTGCGGCCCCTTTGCCTTCATCATTCGTCATTATTTCTGAAGTGCCTTATCGACGATGTCGGTGAGCGGAGTGTGGCGGTCGAACACGTGGATGTCGAATCCTTCGTCGCGGAGCGCGCGCATGGCATCGAGCCCTTCTTTCTCGCGTGGGCCGCCGCGACGCACCCAAATCTTGACCCCCTTGAGCTTCCCCTCGCCTTTGGCCTTGCGGAAGCCATTAATAATGCCCCCGAATGTTTTTTTCACGTCGGTAAAATTGGCGATAGCGCCACCGACGATAATATTCTTGATGCCCGGAAGGGAGCAGACCTTATCGGTCAGTACTTCGACGGCCCAGTCAGGCGGGTCACCAGAGTACTCAGCATAATTGGCGAGCTTGCCGCCGCGCGCCACCACCGCGTCGGAATAATATACGCTGGCGCCGCCGCCGGCCGGCAGCATGGCCGTATCGCCGCCCGGAATTTCAATGAACTTCACCGAGCCTTTAATTTTGGAATCGACGCCCATCACTTCCAGCTCGTTCTTCGAATAGGCGCGACCGAACTCCGCCGCAAACGGAAAATTCCAATCGGGATGGCGGAACTTGGCGTCGGCGTCTAATAAGGTGACGGCATCCAGCGCGACCAACTCTCCGTCGCTTTCTCGTGCCACGACCGGATTGACCTCAAGATACTGAGCATCTTCGTTATCGAAACAGGCAAACATCTTCCCGGCAAAATCAGCGACTTTTTGGGCAAGACCGCCGGTAAACCCGGCGTCTTTCGCCAATTTCTCCAGCGCGTCATTGGAGGGCTTCGCGCCGACTTCCACCGGCAGCTTCTTGACCCGATCCCAGTTCGACTCGACCTCAATCCCGCCGCAATTGGCCACGAGCACGTCGGTGCCTTCACGGGTGGACTTCACCGCAACGTAATATTCTTCCTTATGGGTAATCATCTCGGAGACGATCACCTGGGACACGGTAATGCTTCCTACTTGTCTGCCCAGCATTTCCTTTGCTGCCGCCACGGCACCGTTGAGATCCAGACCGACCTTGACGAGACCGAGTTTGAAACGGGAGCCTAAGGCTTCATGCGCCTTCACGACAAGCTTAGCTTTCTTCATCCACTCATTGACTTGACTCAGCTTGGTCAGTTCGTCCACCGACGTCACGACGACATAGTTAGGAACAAGAATTCCCCATTTCTTCATCAGCCCCATTCCGGGACCTTCCAGTACCTTGGCCATGTGAACTGCTCCTTACGGTGAGGATCGTGGCGAAAGAGTTGCTAACCTAGCGGATTTTCACGCAAGACTCAATGCTCCAAAGGGACTAACGCGGTCAGCCCAGAAGTCCTATGCCGTGCCTGATAACACTAGTCCGGTGGCCCAAGGCATTGTGGATTGTGCTAATCGTCTTAACCGGAAGTCTAAGGAATTTAGGAGGAATCAGTCAATCGGAAAAAACAACTGCGGGAGACTGACAAAAGCGATCCAACTTCTGTCTGAAAGAACATTTCAGGCCGTGGTGGAGGCGAATCACGAAATTATCGTCCCCGGCCTTGGCATCGTTCCGTGATCCCTGTTTGGCGAATCGTTGGGAGGTCTTCCGTGTCGGACCTGTTTGGCTTCCTGCTGAATGCGTAGCCTTGTTTGTCCGTTGGTGCGGTGGATGATGGAGAGAATCATTGGGATGTTGCGTTTTGGAAGGTGGATTAGATGAACGGTTCATCCTATTTCCGTTGGCAGGAAGGGCAATAGAAAGAGCTTCGTTCGCCGATAAGCCTTTGCACGGTCTTGCCGCAGGCATTCGGACACGGCATGCCTGTTTTGTTGTACACAAGATGCCGACGTTTGTATTGGCCCTCCGTTCCATCAGGGGCGATGAAGTCACGGACGCTCGATCCTCCGTGCGAAATCGCCTCGGCCAGCACGTCTTGCATCACCTCGTACAGGCACCTAATGGCCGGTGTGCGTAAAGTGGCGGCGAGGCGATAGGGGTGTAGTTTGGCGCGAAAGAGAATTTCATTCGCGTAAATATTGCCAATGCCGGCGATGACCTGCTGATGCATGAGAAGCGCCTTCACACGTCCGCGCCGTCCTTTCACCAGACGATAAAACTCTTCCCACGGCACCGATAATGGATCGCACCCGAACCGTCTTGCTAGGAATCGGTCTAATTCGGATCGATCCAGGAGATAAATGCGGCCAAATCGTCTGGGATTCCAATAGCGCAGTTCCGGCTCCGACGAACCATCCAGGGACAGCACGACGTGGGTGTGTTTTTGAAATCGATCCGGCGGCTGGAACAGGAGCAGCCCGGTCATGCCTAGCTCTGCGATGAAGTAGCGGCTGT
>JAICXS010000390.1 GCA_025934615.1 Nitrospiraceae bacterium | reverse complement strand
GGGAACGCGGTCGGGCGACATCGATCCGTCTGTTGTCGCGTATCTGTCGCGGCAAGAAGGCGTGAAGCCGGAAACCGTTGAGCAATGGTTGAACGAGCGGTCGGGCTTGCTGGGCGTCTCCGGCCTCTCGAACGATGTGCGTGAATTGCTGAAGGCCGAGCAAGACGGCCATCGGCGAGCCGCGCTGGCGCTGGATCTGTTCTGCTATCGCGTACGTAAGTACATTGGTGCGTATCTCGCCGTGCTCAATGGCGCAGATGCCGTCATCTTCGGCGGTGGCATTGGAGAACGCGCGCCGGTCGTCCGCGACCGAATCTGTACCGGAATGGCCTGGTGCGGCCTGGTGCTGGATCCTTCACTCAATGAAACCGCGAATGAACCTCAACCGGGTCAAATGCTTAAAATCAGTGCTGATTCTGCCTCATTGCCAGCCTACGTCATCGGCGTAGATGAAGAAGCTATCATCGCGCGGGAAACGGCGAACTGTCTGACACCCTCCGAATAGCCTCCTCGCCGTAACAGACGATCTCGCCGTCTATCGGAATCCACTTCTTTCACTAATGGCATACGTAATCCTTTTACTGACATTTTTAGTTCAGTAGCTCTGCTACAAGTATCATCTTTCCAGACGAGAGGTTCGTTCTCTAGTAAAGGGGGGGGCGGCTATGACGGCAGCACCAAAGAGCAGGATTGCGGAGATCCTGAACCATTATGAAGGCGACTTGTTGAAAGACTGGATGAAACAGCAACTGACCGGGAAGGCCGTACCAACTGACTTAATGAAAGAATCTGAACTCCGCGACCAATGCGCAGAGTTTCTCAGACTTTTGCGTGAAGCGAGCCGCGGCTCGGTGACCGATATGGTGGGGAGCGAGTGGACCGAGCTGAAAAATCTCCTGTCTGACATAACGGGATCCCGGGCGCGTCAAGGATTCACCCCTGCAGAGACCGCCACATTCGTGTTTTCGTTCAAGCAGCCATTGTTCGATCGCCTGCGGCAAGCCTACGGAAAAGATGCTGATGGTTTGTCAATGGATCTCTGGAATGCGACAACGTTGTTGGACAACCTCGGTCTGTTGACGACTGAGTATCATCAGAAAGGTCGCGAGGACGTCATTGTCCGCCAGCAGCGTGACCTGATGGAACTCTCGACCCCCGTCGTTAATATATGGGACGGTGTGCTGGCACTTCCCCTGATCGGAACGTTGGATAGTGAGCGCACGCAAGTCGTCATGCAGAACCTTTTGCAGAGAATCGTGGACACCGGTTCAGCCATTGCTATCATCGATATCACGGGTGTGCCCATCGTCGATACCTTAGTCGCACAACATCTGCTCAAGACGGTGGCCGCCGCACGACTCATGGGTGCGGATTGCATCATCAGCGGTATCCGGCCACAGATCGCACAAACCATCGTCCATCTAGGGGTCGACCTCAAGGATGTGGTTACGAAGGCGACGCTCTCCGACGCGCTGTCCATCGCGTTTCAGCGCACTGGCTACACGGTGCGGAAGGGTGGTCGTTCAGAATCCGTGTCTTCGAACGGCACTGAAGACGGCGTGCAGACAAAAGTCGCCTCGCGCGCCGGCGGAACCCAGCACCTGTAAGCCGTACGGCATGACGAGTGCTGCCTGTCGGATTCACATCACAGATTATTGTGACAAGTCTCCAATGGCCCCACTGAGCACCCGGGAGTCAGCACTGTAGAAGGAGAAGCATGGAGCGCATTCCGATTCTCAAAATGGGTGGATTTCTTTTGATTACCATTCAGGTCGATATGCACGATCGTCTGGCGATGACCTTGCAAAACGATGTCACCGATATGATCGTCAAAACGCGCGCGCGCGGGGTCATGATCGATATCTCCATGTTAGACATGGTGGACTCGTTCATCGGACGCATGCTCGGCAGTATTGCATCGATGTCCCGCATCCTCGATGCTGAGACGGTCGTGGTGGGCATGCAGCCTGCCGTGGCCATTACGCTGGTCGAACTAGGCTTGTCGTTGACCGGTGTGCGGACCGCATTGAACGTGGATAAGGGCATGGAGTTGCTTCGCAGTTCGATAGAACGAAAGGAAGCGAACGGTGCCTTTGTCCGTGACTGAATCCCTGGCTCTTCGCTCGTCGGAAGACGTCGTCCGGATGCGGCAGTGGGTCCGCGCACGCGCCGTGGGCATCGGCTTTAGTCTGGTGGATCAAACGAAAATTGTGACGGCCGCCAGCGAGTTGGGCCGAAACATTTTGGAGCATGGCGGGGGGGAGGGCCATGTCTATCTCGACCTGCCCACGCATAATTCGAAGATCGGGATTCAATTGACGTTTGAAGACAAGGGACCGGGCATTGCGGACATTGAACAGGCGTTGAAGGATGGTTTTACCACCGGTGGGGGGCTCGGATTGGGATTAGGCGGCGCCAGGCGATTGGTGAATCAATTTGAAATCGCGTCCCGCCCTGGCGAAGGCACGCGGATCACCATTACTCGATGGAAGGGACCCTAGTCTGCCGAAGAGCCTGTGGGTTATAAGAGCTCAGGATGATAATCGATGGCTGACTATTCACATTTCACCACTCAGGAATCCGTATCCTCCGAGAAGAGCAACAGCTTCACGCTGTCCCATTCACTGTGGCTCCCGATCTCGCACTCTAGCCAGGTGCCGGGCGCACGACGTGCCGCGACTGCATTCTGCAAACGTGCCGGATTCTCGGATACGTGCACCGATAAAGCGGGTCTCATTGCCACCGAGCTTGGAACCAATCTCGTGAAGCATGGTGGCGGAGGCGAACTCTATCTCCACTCCGTGCGCGATGCGGCCGGGGACGACGTGTTGGAAATCATGACACTCGACAAGGGCCGCGGAATCGCGAATACGGTCCAGAGCTTGAGGGATGGCTATTCGACAGCAGGGAGTGCAGGCACGGGTCTTGGCGCAATCCGGCGCTTATCCGATACGTTCGATGTGTATTCGCAGCCGGATCATGGCACGGTCGTTTTGTCCCGTCTATCATCGGCTCCATCGGCGCCCCTATCCCGTTTGAAGACGCTGGAGATAGGCGCCGTGACTCGTCCAAAAAAAGGCGAGGAGGTCTGTGGAGATCACTGGAGCGTGATCACGCGACGAGGTCACTGGCAGCTGCTTGTGGCTGACGGTCTCGGTCATGGGCCTCTGGCGGCC
>JAICXS010000280.1 GCA_025934615.1 Nitrospiraceae bacterium | reverse complement strand
GCGAGGAGCTCTGCGCCTGGGTCCGGATTCGATCGGGCGAAACGCTGACCGCCGATGAGATTCGCGCGTTCTGCCAGGGCCAGATCGCCCACAACAAGATCCCGCGCTATGTGGAATTCGTCGATGAATTTCCGATGACGGTGACGGGGAAGATCCAGAAGTTCCTGATGCGGGAGGCTGTGGAGAGACGGCTGGGGTTGAAGGCGGCGAAGACGGCTTGAGACTGTCCGGTTGGTCGGTTGCGCGGTCGTCATCCCCCGCGCATGCGGGGGATCCAGTACGCCGCGGCTTCTCGGTTCTATCACTGGCATCTCGGAATACTGGATCGCCCGCCGGAGCCTGTCATCGGGCGGCCATTCGGCCGACCCGTTGGCCGGCGATGACGGATGGACGGCGCAACTTCGCCTTCTCGCGGCGCGATCCGCCCGAGCTTTGTCCAAACGTTTCGCGCCATGAAATCAGTGGGCGCGGGGAATGCCGGATGCGCGCTGCACCCGCGGGCCCGTGTGCAACAAGGAGGTAAAAAACGCACACGAGCATACAGGTTCAGCGGAGACATCCGACATTCCCTGCGCAATGGTTTTACGGCTTATGTCGGGCTCTCCCCGGCGATCAGGCTTGTTTGACACCGTCGTCTCGCGAATATGGCCGACAGAGCCCGGTTGGGATGACAGGCCTCCGGGAGACTTGACGCCAACCATTGAGGCGTCAGGACCACCCGATTTTGCCGTACGCAGCAACCCGTCTTCGCCAAGAGGCTTCGCCGGGCAAGGCCCGTCATTGCCAGGAGGCTCGCCGGGGAAGGCGCCGTTCGTCAGCGCGCCGTTTGATCGCTCACGGATTCTCGCGAACCCGCCCTGCCATCACGTTTCACGCCTGACGCTGCCGCGTCCACCGCATCCCGCCCCGCGTCTCTGACGATCCGGATACGCCCCTCGAGTGGGACGGGATGGGGGGAACGTGCAGGTGATTTGGGGGAGGCGTCAAGAACATTTTCTGAAAATCGGCATTCATCGCTAAGCTGAAGGCGGCCCAAAAGCGCCGGAACTCTCGCCCAACAATTCAGCAAGATTAAAGGGCATGCGTGGAGGCGCGGTCTCCCAAATGAGCAGATTCTCTTCAGGGGTGAGGCCATAAGCGTCGTTGACGAGTTCGGAAAGTCGCCTCTCAAGCGCGAGAGCTTCTGCACGCGCCCGACGCACCGGACTTATCGTAACGCTGTGCTCACGCGAGAGTTCAGCGACTTCCGCAGCGGTAATTTTCCGGTTCTTGGGCAGAGCCTCTCGCACTGCTTTCAAGAAACTATCGGCATCTAGCACGATAGGATTTTGAAGAGTCCGATTGAGATCAGTGAGGCCCCACTCGTATCTTAGCCATTCAGTCATTTGTCTACCCCGAGCGGAAGCTTCCAACGTCAGCTCAGTGAGACGGTCCGTCATCGAAGAGATATCAACGGCGGGGGGAGGAGGAACAGGATAATCTTCGACAAATGTATTGAAGTACCTGAGGGCCTCATCCTTCCCATGCTGAGCTTTCCGCCATGCGAACCACCAACCAACCGGTGCATTCAATACGGTCGCCAGCCACGGGTCTCCGCTCGGAATTATGTACCCAGTGTTGTTTGTGAAGATTCCGGCCGTATCAATCGAGAAGGACGATGTCCAAGCGATGTCGGGATACAGTATCTTGGGGCGCTCGAACAACTCCCAGTAATCGACCGCATCCTGGATTTCGTACCATCGATAGTTGCCGGGCTTACGACCAGGCCATTCCTCATCTGGTTTGTTAGGCTTCCAATCGTCTGGTTTTGGTTCAAGTTGTGTGTAGAATTTTTCCAAGTGACGTTTGATGCTCGGATATCGGTCAATTTGAATACCCCGCCGAGCAAAAATCATCCACGTCTTATTCCACGGCGCCCCCCATCTAACGAGGTCTTGGCCGCGAACATACGGCTTGATGATTTCGGAAGCCTTTTGATCTTCCGACACGAGGCGATCTCTTATTGGAGTGTCAATCAAGAAGGCTTCGTTGAAACCGGTCAGAACCCCTCTGTAAGGCTTGGCGTTGGCGTAATCAGTGAGCGATTGTCCAGCGTGTCGAATCTTACCCAAGAGCCGCGCAACGTTTGGAGGCTCTAGTGTCCAACTCTCCTTCGTGAAATGCATTCGAGCAAGAGGATATGTAGCCTTCGCAACTGCCTCGTCCAGAGCCTTTTCCGGCACATTCTCGCGGGGGATAAGGCACACAAGAGTATCGGTAGGAGCAGGGCCGCTGACTGGTTTGCGCAAGACAATTACGGAAGGAAAGACGTCCGCATCCGGAAAGAACTTCTTAGCATGACCAAAATCGGCGACAAACTCCACCCACGCTTCACCCGCGAACATACCGCGCAAACCCTCGGCGTACCCGGCGCGCATCCATTTGTTAGTGACGACATAGGAAAGGCGCCCGCCGGGCTTTAGTAGTCGGAGACCTTGTTCGTAGAAGTAGACATAGAGGTCGGCGCTGCCGTCGTATGTTGCTGGATAGGCGCGTTTTAGACCGGGCTTTATCGCCGTGATGAGTTCTTGCCTCACGTACGGCGGATTTCCGATTATTGCATCGAAGCCACCGTCGAGTTCAGCACTTTCCCACCTGCGCCAAATTCCCGGGAACGCGACTTGCCAATGCAAAAAGTGCTCGTCCTCGATCCGAGCTTCTATGCTGGGAAGCCAAGCCTTGAGTGTAGAAGCAGTATCGTGAGCGCTGAACGAAACGCTTTTTTGCAGCTTACGCTTCGCCTTCTCCATCTCTGTGGTGGCTGGCGGTGGAGGCACATCGAACTTTGCGGCTCCAGCTATAACCTTTACGGGATCTCCAAAGCTCCCTTTCGTCAATTCCTGAACTGTCGCCTTGTGGAGCCTAGTCGACGGCTGTTGCCACTCAATAGCGTGGACCAGCGACAACAGCCCTTTGAGTTCAGAGGTCATTGATTCGATGCCCTCGAACAAATTCTTCGATTGATAGACCTCGGCTATGTCCGCGTCAGTGATTCGCTCAATGGTCTGCATTCCGGCAGCAGCGCCGAGCGCGCGCTTTAACGGTGCGTTCATGAGCAGGGGGCTACCCCACTCCACGAGACGCGACATTGCTGGGCGGACCCATGCCCCGAACAACGAGTCGCCGCAGCGTAAGTGATGGTCTAGAAACGAAAGTGGTGCACCAACAGTAAAAGTGTGTAGCCACAGTGCGACTTTAGCCAACTCAACGGCCAACGGATTCTTGTCGACCCCATAAACGCATCGCTTGAGAACCATACGGCGGACGATATGCCGATCTTGCAGATGCTCATCGACGTACGGCCAGTTGTTCTCAGCGGCATGACGTATGATCTCGCCGCGGATGCTTGAGATTTCGGCAGCGAGAGGGGATTGGTAAGCGCCATCGGCCCATAAAACACTTTGCTCAGCCTCTGCCATCGCTGCCAGAACTTTGTCAGCCAACCAGTCGACTAGACTAACCAAAAAATGGCCAGAGCCCATCGCCGGGTCGCAAATTTTGAGACCAAGTATAGCCTTGGCGGGATCGACCGAAGTCAAGAGTGCGATACGATTATCTTTTGACCGCTTGTCCGAAGCGAGCTTCTCGGTCTCTGTGTGAAATTCAGCAAGCTTTTCCTCTACCAGAGGCCCCACAGCCTTTTCAATAATAAGCATCACAAGGCTGTCGGCAGTATAATAGCTGCCGCTTTCATGACGGGCAGTGTCATCCGCCTCGGGGACAAGCTTCCCGTCGTCAGTTGCTATCAGATTGTATTCAAGTGTTTTCTCGTAAACAGACCCAAGCTGTTGGACGGATAAGTCGCGATAATTGATATAGCGAGGGCCTTCGTCCTCGAGACGATGGGATAAGCCGTAGATAACATCGGTTATTATTAGGTCGGGAAGGTGAACTTCAGACAGAATGGGTGCGGCGTCTCCCGCGAAAAGCCCGCCGTTGTATGGTGGGATACCGAACGAGTTATCCCCCTCTGCAATGGCCTTAAAGATCGCAGTCAACTTTGGCCAGTAGGTGACCATGGTCGAGGAAAAAGTCTTTCCGGCAGCTTTCCTGTCGGCTATGTCGAGGCGCAACGCAGTCAACGAGAAGTCCTTATAGGGTTCTCGATTGAGAGGCAGCAGATCACGATCCTCTGC
>JAICXS010000496.1 GCA_025934615.1 Nitrospiraceae bacterium | reverse complement strand
GCGTATCACGGCATTTCATGAACGTCAGCGTCTCAAGACGTGGATGTATCAAGAAGGAGGCGCTACGCTGGGGCAAATGATCCTGCCGCTGGATGCTGTGGGTCTGTACGTGCCGGGTGGGAAGGCCGTCTATCCCTCCTCAGTCCTCATGTGTGCCATTCCTGCAAAGGTGGCCGGAGTGAAACGGGTGGTGATGTGTACACCTTCTACAAAAGGCGGGATTAGTCCGTACCTTCTTGTCGCGGCTGATATTGCAGGGATCGATGAGATCTATCAGGTCGGTGGGATTCAAGCCATTGCCGGCATGGCGTATGGGACCAAGACTATCGCAAGAGTCGACAAGATCGTGGGGCCCGGCAATATCTATGTGGCCACCGCAAAACGTCTCGTGTATGGCACCGTTGGGATCGATATGGTGGCCGGCCCAAGCGAATTGCTGGTCATCGCTGATGACGCCGCCAATCCAGTGCATGTCGCGGCCGATCTATTGTGCGAAGCGGAACACGATGAAGATGCTAAGGTGTATCTTGTCACGACATCCGCCCGTTTGGCTCACGAGGTGGCTCGCCAATTACATGAACAAATGAAGCGGCTCACACGCGAAAAGATCGTCGCCAAATCCATCGCCCGTCACACGGTGGGCCTAGTCGTGGCGTCCATGGAAGACGCGATCGATTTGGCGAATGCAATTGCTCCGGAACATCTCACGTTGTCTGTCGATCGTCCGTTCGATTATTTAGAGAAAATCAAGCATGCAGGAGCGTTGTTTCTGGGCCGGCACACGCCTCCGGCCGTGGCCGATTATGTCGCCGGTCCGAACCACGTCTTGCCGACCGGAGGAACGGCGCGATTCTTTTCGCCGCTGTCGGTCGATGACTATCTTAAAAAAAGCAACATCATTGCGTATAGTAAGGAAGAGCTGACCAAGGTGAAGGATCACCTCATTCGGATCGCACACATGGAAGGCTTTGATGCCCATGCCAAATCGCTGGAGAGTAGACGCCCATGAAGGCTACGCCTATATCACGTTGCGCCTCGGTTGAACGGAATACGACGGAAACACAAATCAACGTCGAGTTCGGACTGGACGGCCTCGGCCGCGGCCACGTCCAAACGACGATTCCCTTTTTAGACCACATGCTGCAGCTTTTGAGCAAGCATGGATTCTTCGATCTGACGGTCCAAGCCAAAGGCGATACGGAGATTGACGACCACCATACGGTTGAAGATATCGGCATCGTCCTCGGGGAAGCACTGAAGCAAGCCCTCGGTACAAAAGAGGGGGTTCGCCGGTTCGGCTGGGCTTCCGTTCCGCTCGATGAAACGCTCGCTCAAGTGACGATCGACCTCAGTGGCCGCCCGTATCTGGTCTATCATGTCGAACTGCCGCAACGGCGGATAAAATCTTTCGACCTTGGCCTGTTCGAGGACTTTTTCCAAGCCTTCGTGACCCATGGTGGGTTGAACTTGCACGTCAATGTGCAATATGGGCGCAATCCTCACCACATCATGGAAGCAATTTTCAAGGCCCTGGCGAAAGCGCTGGACCAAGCCACCTCCATCGATGAACGAGTCACCGGAGTGCTATCGACCAAAGGGAAACTGTAGGTACGAGGTCTGGGTGCGAGGCTCAGGTCATCCTCGACCGCGCTTCGTACTTTGAAGCTGCGAAGCGGGTATGATCGCGATCATTGACTATGGGATGGGGAATCTTCGGAGCGTTCACAAGGCATTTGCCGCTGTGGGGCATGATGCCGTCGTGACGCGTGATTCTTCCATCATGGACAACGCCAGCCACCTTGTCCTTCCCGGGGTCGGGGCTTTCGCGGACTGCATGGCGAATCTTGAGCAGTATGGCCTGATCGATCCCATTCGGAAGGGCATCGCCAGCGGTAAGCCGTTCTTAGGCATTTGTCTCGGCCTTCAGTTACTCTTTACTGAAAGCGAAGAGTTCGGCATCCATAAGGGTTTAAATATTGTGCCGGGGAAAGTCCGCCGATTCCAATTTGAATCTGAGTTAGGCGCCAGCGGATTATCCGCGCCCAATTCGTTCAAGGTGCCGCATATGGGATGGAACGAGTTGAGGATGACGCGCGCGGCGCCGCCGCTACAAAAGTTACCGATTGGGACGCAGGTCTATTTCGTCCATTCATATTATATCGAGCCTTTAGATCCATCGATTACCGCTACGATGACGGAGTACGGGCATTCCTTTGTCTCGAGTATCTGGCGCGACAACATTTTCGCATGTCAGTTCCATCCGGAAAAAAG
>JAICXS010000439.1 GCA_025934615.1 Nitrospiraceae bacterium | reverse complement strand
ACATACCACTCCCTTGCAATCCTCAAAGTCTAGCCTCCAAATTCAAATTGTCAAAGCATTTCGATAAGTTGAGTGTTTTCGAGGCCAAGGCTCTTCGTGCAAGGTGACTAAGCCGGCTCATTGAGCCACTCAGGTAGCGAGGGCACAATAACGTGCCAATGACATTTACTGCATGACTCAGTGACTCACTGATATCCCGTGGAAGGCTGCCCTATCCCGTGGATAATTACCGTGGGCGTGGGGGAGAAAGGCGGGAGGGGCGAGCGCGGCGGGCGCGCGATCTTTTTAATTGATAGGATGCAGACCCATGCCGAAAGGCCATCGTCGTGTTGCCTTCAGCATCATAAAGGAGGGCCAATTGCTCATGCGCCTCCATGAGATCAGGCTGTCGCTGGACTGCGGCGGTATAGGCGGCAATCGCCCCTTGGCGATCGTCTTTCTGTTTGAGCACGCCGGCTAAATTGAAATATCCACGCGGTTCATCTGGTGCGGATTCGATCGCCCTTCGATAGCATGTTTCTGCCTGATCGAGTCGATCTCCGTGGTGATGCAACAGACCAAGGTTGAGATGGGCCTCAATTAATTGAGGATCGGCCTTCACCGCTTCTTCATAGGCATGACAGGCCTCCTCCGGCGAATCGTTCTCTAAGTCAAGCGCCCGTTCATACCACTGTTGTGCCGTCAACCGAGTCCGAGGGGCGACACCCCGTCGTACGAATGTCCTCACTTTTCCGGATCCTTTCACCTCATCCACATCAAAGTTCAAGAGGAATTGTCCCGAATCCGGTTGCCATTGTCCTGCAGCGTCCCATACGACGACGCGTCGGCCGTCGGCATAAATCTTCACATGCGAAAGGGCCTGATCGTCTGGCAATTGCCGTTTGAGAGATGCGAGGACCTTTCGAACGCGGCCCACGGAGATGCCTGCCTCCAGTAGACCCTTCGCGGTGCGGAGAATGAGTAGATCTTGGAAGGTAAAGTGAGGCTGTCGCCTGGTCTGCCGGGACGGATAGGAGGCGGCGCGACAACAGGCACGAAGGGTCTGCTCGGAAAGATGCAAGATACGGAGGACGTCATCCGTCGTGTAGGAAGGAATCATTTCCTCCCGGCATGAGCCCTCTTACGAGATGGACGCTCGCTATGGGCAGGTAGGGCTGCGGCCGGCTTCTCCGGCTTCGCCCCTGCTTGTTGCAGACTGTCCCGTAACTTTTGCATGAGATCGAGCACGGGCGCCGGCTTCGGCCGCGGCTGAATAGTGATCTCTTTCCCTTCCGCTTTCTGCTCGATCATATCCTGCACGCGCTGCCGATATTCGTCGTGAAAGGCGTCTGCTTTAAATTCCGGCTGGGAAATCGTTTCGATTAACTGTGTCGCTAACTTCATTTCCTGTTCCGTGACGGTCCCGTGCCCTTTGGGGATCTCGGCAAAATCACGCACTTCATCGGCATAATACATCCGATGCAACATCAAGCCGCCCTGGGACGGCCGCACGAGATAAAGATTCTCTTTTCCCCGCCAGACGAATTTTGCCAGAGCCACGCGCTGCGTTTGCTCCATGGCTTGCGCCAATAAATGATACGCCTTTTCCCCGCCTTTATTGGGACCCAAGAAGTACGTGTCCTCAAAGTATATCGGATCGACCGATGTCAGCGGCACAAACTGTAGAATCTCCAAGCTCGTGGATTCCGCGGCTTCCAGTTTCTCTATCTCTTCCTGCGTGAAGGTCACCAGATGTCCCTTGGATATCTCATAGCCCTTTACAAGTTCGCTCCGTTCGACGACGCGCTCACAGGAGGGACAGAACAGTTGTTGTTTGATGCGTGTGCCGCACTTCGCATGCACCTGATGGAAATGAATGTCCTGATCGCTGACGGCGCTGTACAAATCGACAGGGATTGTCACCAGGCCGAAGGAAATACTGGCAGATTGAAGTTTCCGTGGCATGGCTCAGTGTAGAAGCTTCATCTAAATCGGCGCTATCAGGAGAGCGCTTACGGACAATACCTCACAGGTATAAGGTTTGAGCACAGGAAGCGAGCATCGTGGTCGATCTCCGCGACACTCGTCACGCTACCACGTAAGCCAAGCATACCTACTACGGTCGCCCGTTCACCGACTGAAAATGGGCACCGTCTTCCTTACACTGAATTCAAGCTTACTGTAGGAGGTGTTTATGGGCATTCTCTCTCCGTGTTCGCGCATCATGGTCGTGCTTCTCATGGGAGGTGCAACGGCATGTACCGCGACCAATGATGTCGAGCGCTTGGATCATACGATGAACCGAAAATTCGACGCACTTACAACCACGCTTAAAGACGAACTTCGCGACATCAAATCCGTTCAGCGCGCGCAAGACAAGCGCCAAGAGGACTTGGCCAAGTCGGTGGATGCTTTGAAGACGGTGATCTATGCCAATGTCGAAGGCATGGGTCGGTCGTATGAAAGCCTAGACCGATCCACGAAACGCATGGCGGAATCGTTGAAGGCCGATCAGGAACTGCAACAACGCCTCCTCGCGGACCATCAAAACTTTGAGGCAGCCGTGGAGGGGCTCACCCCATTGGCGACGTCGCTTGATGTGCAAGTACAACGCCTGACCGATATTTTACGAGAGAGCTACAAGACTGAATTGATGGGACTCCGCGAACGACTGCGCACGTTGGAAGGTGTGGCGAATCCCGCCATACCGTCTCGAAATGAGAATCCAGGGTCGTCTCCAGCGTCATCAGATCCCAGCCGCAAGCCTCAGGCAAAACGGGACTAACGCCTTACGCCATGGCCGACATGTGGACAGACCATCCTGAGCAGCGGCGGTACTTGTATGACCTCTTT
>JAICXS010000384.1 GCA_025934615.1 Nitrospiraceae bacterium | reverse complement strand
CAGGCTGCTTTGCGTTTTTGGAGTCGTTCGATTGATTTCATCGGCCAGGACAATATTGGCGAATATAGGACCTTGCAGAAATTCGAAAGCTTGCTTCTGACGATTAAAGACTGAAATGCCGAGAATATCGGATGGCAAGAGATCGCTGGTGAACTGGATCCGTTTGAAAGAGCAATCGACGGAACGCGCCAATGCATGAGCCAACGTCGTTTTGCCGACACCGGGCACGTCTTCGATCAAGAGATGCCCGCGTGCGAGCAAACATACGATGGCCCATTCGATCACCTGCGACTTTCCCTTGACGACGCGCTCGATGTTCGTCTTGAGCAGTCGTATTTTGTGAGGCGTGTTCAACGGTACCGTGTTTAAAGGTGACGTACGAGGAGTGTGGCAAAAGTCTAGCAAACGACCGGTAGAGCGTCAATTTAACGCTGAAGCGGCTCGGGGACGAGCAGCAGGAACCACGGCGGGGCTTCTTCAGTCATCGTTTTGAATAGACGTGCGGTTTGGCCGGCCGGAATTTCCTCAAAAACGGCTCCTCGGCGGATCTGGACAAAACGGAATCGATACGATCGACTGTTCGCAGTCTTGTCCGAGATTCCAATCGGGAAAGAGGATCGTAGCTCCCCAAGATCCGACAAAACAACCGTCGCCCCAATCGGCAAGGCGGTCAGTTCGGCATAGCGCGGACCAAACACGTCGGGGAGTGTCTCGGGTGTGAAAATCACATCCGAGGGCCGGACTTGGGGATCTTCGAAGAGTTGCGCGAGAATTTCCCAAAAAACTTGCGTGTCGACTGCCGTCAGTAGACAGCACTTGCCTCGTTGCGCGATTACATTCAATAAGGCCAAGGGACCTTTGACATCGAACTTCCAGGGAGGAAAGAGCAATGAGCGGCCTGCATGAGCTACTTCCAAGGCCTCTTCGCCTTCCATGCGAACACGGCGAAATGTGCCCTTCGTGTGTTTCAGGTCAGCCTCAATGAGTTGAGCGGACACCCGTGTCGGCTCATACGCAAACGTCGGGGTGGCCGGCCCATGGCACGTCACGATGGTATAGCAGGGCCAGACATGTTGGTTTTTTTCCAGGGCGAACATGTCCTGATCGCCCCAAAATTCGAACTCGAGGGTTGACGCTCCGTCGCGTGATCCTCTGAGTTTCTTGATAACATGAGGATCAGCGTGGAGACGGCCGCCGAGACGCGAGCCGGGCTGCAATCGATCGATGGCGTGCAGCACCAGCTTGCGGTGTTGCTGTTGGAGCCGCGGTGTGTACCGTTCAGCCAATTCTACGGCGAAGGAAAGGTCACCCGCTCCCAAATCCAACACAGAGGCCACATCGATATCCAGCAAGAGGTCATAGGGATTGCGGTGCGAACGAAGAAACGCCTCGATCTGCGTCGGATTCCATGAGGAGCAAGGCGCCGAGTTCTTAGCCGGCCCGGCAAGGCCGAACAAGAGACAGAGCGCCCGCACCGCTTTCGTTGTCGGCAGGCCGGTCAACTGCTTGAGTGATGCTTCTTGAGCCTGCTGAATTGCGCCGCCCGATTGCTTCGACAGGCTGTGCATTAACACATTTTTCAGGTCAGACGGTTGATCGGATGCTTGAATCGCCTGCGTCAGGCGATGTAGCGTGGTGGCGATCGTGGCGTGCCCGACCAACTTTGTTGAACACTCCCAAGCCTCGCGGTTGGAATCTTTGGCCTGATGCAATGCGGCTTTGAACTGCGCCGCTCGTTGAGGATCAATATCCATGGCGAGAGGATAACAAACGATATTGCTGAACTGGAAGGCAAAATAAAAGTTCATTGCGCTGTATCAAAGATCCATGCCGTTCACACGAAGTACCTGTGCTACCATAAGAATTATTTGAATCATGTCGCACGTCACGCTTGTCAAAATACTTCTGCTTGGATTCCTGATCGTGTGCTCTGCGCACTCCTCTGCCGCGGAAGAGCAACCAAGCCGGCACTTTGACGTCTGGCAAGTTCTGGATGTGAAAAGCGGGCATCCCATCGCATTCGAGCAGTGGATCACCGTGCTGTCCGCGCAAGATGTCATTTATCTCGGCGAGGAGCATCGTAATCAATGGCATATTGAAGCTGCGTTGAAAGTGTTACGTGCGGTGATCGACAACGGGCGGCATCCGGTCCTGGCGATGGAAATGTTCGGATGGGACGGGCAGGCCGCTCTGAATCAATACCGAACGAATGCCGAACTTCCGCGCGATCGATTTCTGAAGGACGCACATTGGGATCAGAACTGGGGTGGCGCCTTTGAGGATTATGAGCCACTCATCAACTTTGCCCGTAGTCGGCAGGTGCCTGTATTAGCCCTCAATCCACCGAGGCCCCTTGTTCGCAAGGTCGCCGCGCGGGGCTGGAAGACAGCGATCGACGATCCTGAAATGATACCCTGGGGGATGCAGGATGAACCGATGGTGGAAGATGCGGCTTATCGCGAGGTGATTTTGCAACAGCTTCAACTATGCCATGGAGGTCTGCAGCTGGACGCCTACGAGCGAATGTATGAAGCGTCGCTGTTCCGCGATGAAGGCATGGCGAAGACTATTTACAATTTCCTGCGCTCTGCTTCACGCGATAGCGGCTCCATTCCCAGTCCGATTGTAAGCTATACAGGAGGAGGACATATTCAATACCAATTGCCGGTCCCCAACCGGGTGCTCCGCAAGCATGCCGGCGATCTCACTCAAAAGACGGTTTATTTGGCATCCTTCCAGCCCAATCATTCAGAGGACATTCAAGAATTGCTCCGCGACGGCATTGCAGACTATGTCTGGCTCACGCCGATTGGCGCAAACGGTCCGGCGAAGCGGTGTCGATAATCAAGGATGGCCTCTTCTTCCGTCCAGGCCAGTGTCCCCACGGCATCCCGCAGCGTCTCACATCCGCGTTGACGGCCACCGCGCGGCATGCCGCCATCTCAGAGCAGCCGATCGAAGGATGCGCAATCTGATCGATCGTGTCGGGCGGTGTGAGCTGGTTGCCCGGCGAGGCGCCTTTGCGATCCGTTAATCTTTTCATTGAATCGCCTCGATGTGCTGCCGGTCGATGATCTTGGCATCCGGCAATCGGTCCAACCGTGATTTCGATTGTCGGCCCTCCCACCCCAGCAATCTTAAGAACGCTCGCAGGGCCCTGCATCCCTATGAAAGCAGTGCCTCGTGTTATCTCTGGAGAGCGCGTCGACTACCGGAACGATGATCGTTTT
>JAICXS010000316.1 GCA_025934615.1 Nitrospiraceae bacterium | reverse complement strand
GTTGAACCACCAGAAAAGCTTGGCGCACGTAAAGGCCGGGTCGCGCCGCGCAGCTGATTCCCAGATCTTTTCACCACGGACGAGCGAGTTCGATTGCTGCCAAAACCGAATTTCCGATAGGTCGCGAAAGTACCAGCCGTTGCCGACGCATCCATGCTCACGCGGCAGGAGACCTGTGGTGAAGGTCGATTGAACCGAGCACGTAACAGCGGGCAGCACAGTTGTGAGCGGTCTCATCCCCCCGCGAGCCGCCAGCGCGCGAAGATTCGGCGTAGCGTCCCCGATGAGCGAGGGCGTGAGTCCGACTACATTGACGACGAGCGTGCGATGCATCGCTGAAGCCAATAGACAGTAAAAGGGCACAAGTAAAATGCTCTTTGCTGCCTACAACTTTTATTTTTGTACTTTATACTGTTTCCTTTCCCGACAGCGCGCCGCTCGTCGGCGTCGGCGCCTGACCACGGAGCACGCTGTTCCCTTCCCAAAGTTGGGTCTGGTCGATGGGTTGTTCGACGGTGCAGAGGTCCAATTTTCCGCTCTGGCTGAAAAAGGTGGCCGGATTGTGCCAGACGATGGTTTCAATGTCCTCCTCGCTGATGCCGCTTGCACGCATCGCCTGCGCCGTCTTCGGGACTTTTAACGGATCGCTTACACCCCAGTCTGCCGCACTGTTGATGATAATGCGGTCGGTCCCGAAACGTTTGACCAGCGCGACCATTCTCGATTCATCCATTTTTGTGTTCGGGTAAATCGAATGTCCGGCCCAGCACCCGGTCTCGAGTACCAGTGGGAGCGTCTCTTCGGTGTTGTGATCGATGAGGGCGCGCTCTTCGGGAAATCCTACGGCTCGAATCAAGGCGAGGCTTCGCTCGGTCCCGCGTTTCTTGTCGCGGTGTGGCGTATGGACGAGGATCGGCAAATCGAATCGTTGGGCAAGTTCCAGTTGAAGTTGAAAATAGCGCTCTTCGTCGGGCGTGATTTCGTCATAGCCGATTTCACCGACTGCGACGACGGCATCTTTCTGGAGATAAATGGAGAGCAAGTCGAAGACTCCTGGCGCGACGGCCGAATTATTTGCTTCCTTGGGGTTTAACGAAAGGGTACAGAAGTGCCGAACGCCGAATTGGCCGGCTCGAAACGGTTCCCAGCCGATCAGCGAGCGAAAATAGTCCTCGAAGGTCCCGACATGGCTTCGAGGTTGTCCCAGCCAGAAGGCCGGCTCAATGACGGCCTCGATCCCCGCTTGCCGCATGGCCGCATAGTCATCTGTGGTCCTGGATGTCATATGGATATGAGGATCAAAGTATCGCATTGTCGCTCCTTATTCCGGTTCCAGCACGCTACGGTAAGCGGTCGAACCGATTGCGGCATGACATAGACCATCACCTCAATCGCGAAGCAAGAGCCGTACATCGGCCGGGATGCTGCGGCCGGCGGCCCGCCGCTCGGCGACATAGTCCACCGTCATCCGTTTCAATTCCGGTGTCATCCGCCGCTCGAGTCCTATAATTCGGTCCAAATCAATCCCAAGGGAAAGCGCCTTCAAGACCATATGATTCATCGGGCGGTCAGGAAAATAGGTGGACGGATAAGGATTGTCGCAGACGAGCGCCTCGAAGAGCGGCTGAAGATGGCTGCGGCCGGCGTCGAACGCAAGGCTTGTAAAACGTTCGGCGCTCGGCAAGAGGGGCAAGGCGCGCAGAATCGAATGCCGCTCCCGTGTATCCCCTTCGTCATAGCAACGCTGAAGCATGGACTGAAACCCCGCTGGATGGACTTCAGATGCTGCGGCGATGAGCATTGCAATTCTGCCGAATTCATCGCGTGTCGCAGCCAGTGGCCAGGTCACGCCAAGCCGGGAGAGTTCGGATAGATCTTGGTCCGACAGGTAAAGTGGAGTCTGTCCGAACCGGCGCGATGCGCCGGTAAAAGACTCTCTGAAGGTCTTCTCATCCCAGACCTTCTGCGCTGCACGGTTCTGGGTGCCATCGTAAGAATGATAGGGGTCCGGCATCGGGGCATGAAGGTAGGTAGTCAGAAAATCAGAGAGACCCTCGGAATCGATCATGGTATTGCTTATCATGTTCTACGGTGGCATTTCCGCACCATCAGGAGAACAATCAAGGATCTGTCGGTTGAGAACCTAACTAGTTGCTGACGCACTTCTATCACTGTGCGATTCGATAGTATTGATCCGATCGAGAGTTGCACTCCATTAGCTCGACATCTCGACGATCGAATCTTTTTTTCACGCTTTCGGCTCTTCCGACACGGCCAAGCCTGACGGCTGTATGACGTGGATGTTGCCTGTGAGAAGCAATCGCGAGACCGGACTTCGGTTCCGCTGCTGGCGGACTCACGTTTGTTTGTAGAGAGATGCCTGGCGTCGTGGCGCTAGGGACAGAGATTACGAGGTTGGAGTGGGAGCGACTGAGACAGTCGGATCGTCGACCTGAACGAGCCGAGCACAGTTCCGACCATCTTGTTTGGCCTGATACAGCGCACGGTCTGCGGCCTCAGTTAAGCTGGATGCCGCTATGTTGACTCCCGGATGGCATGAGGCCAACCCGAGACTAATGGTAATGCCGATTCCCAGACCCTCGACTTTGGTCCGGAGCGTTTCAGCGACCCGTTCTGCGCCATCGGCCGAAGTCCCAGGAAGCGCGATGACAAATTCATCTCCGCCATAACGGCACAAGAGATCGCCGGGCCTATTTAAGGTTTTCTTGACAACCTGAACGACCTGTTTCAGACAATCGTCGCCTGCGAGATGGCCATAGGTATCGTTATACGCCTTGAAGAAATCGATATCGAAAAAGATGAGCGAGACGGGATGTTTTTCACGCAGGGCTCGGCGCCATTCTTGCTCGAAAAATTCATCGAAGCGCCGGCGATTGGCGATCTCGGTCAGCCCATCCTGACTGGAGAGCTCGCGAAATCGCTCGTTGGCTTCCTCCAATTGCTGCATCACCTGCAAGAGTTCTTGCTCCCGTGCTTTTCGGCGGTTGATTTCTTGCGTCAGGCGGAGTACCGATCGGACTCTGGCCAATAATTCGACCTTGATCAACGGCTTCCGGATGTAGTCGATCGCGCCTTCAGCAAAGGCCAATTGAAGATCGACCGGGTCACTCTGAACCGTCACGATGATGACGGGAATATCTCGAAGCCGATCGATGGATTTAATGCGTCGGCAGACTTGAATGCCATTGACAGCCGGCATGAGGACATCCAGCAAAATAAGATCGATCTTTGCCGTCTGCGATGCGTCCTTGATGCCGAGGATTCGGTATGCGCTGTCCGCTGAATCGGCGACGAGAATATCGCGATAGCCGGCGCTTTGCAGCATGGTTTTGAGCAGTTGCGTGTCATCTTGAGAATCGTCCACAACCAGAATAGACATATTTCCTCAAAAATACGTATTATATGGGAGTAAAAGGCACTCCAAAGATATCAGTGAGGGGGATTTCGGTCAAATGGACCGCTCAGGAAAACGGCGAGACTACTGCAGCTTCGCTTTGACGAGATCGCTCAGATGTTTTCCATCGACTGTTTGTCCGATGAGCTTCGGCATCACGGCTTTCATGACGGCGCCCATATCTTTTACGTCTTTGGCGCTCGTTTCCTGGATGGCGGCCTCGACGAGCCGAAGAAGGTCGGCTTGGGATAATGCCGCTGGGAGATAATGCTGAATGATGTCGATCTCTTTAAGCTCTTTGCTTGCAAGATCGGCTCGATTGGCCTTCTGATATTGCTCAACCGATTCCCTACGTTGCTTGACCAACCTAGTCATTACTAGTCTCATGTCGGCATCATCGAGCTCTTAATTAAGTTCCAACTCCTT
>JAICXS010000467.1 GCA_025934615.1 Nitrospiraceae bacterium | reverse complement strand
ATTCATTGACTTGGGAAAGTCAACGGCCCTATATCGGATGGAAAGAAGAGCCGGTCTGGGGACAGTTTGTCGTGGTAGGCGGCTATACAGTGATCGAAGAGATTGACCAGTGGGATGTCAAAAATAATTTAGACACCGTGATTCCTGTCGAATATAAAGTGCTGGGCTCGCTGTATTTGGAAAAAGCTGTCTTTCTATCCGAACCGCACGTCGATCGCATTGGGTTCCGCGTCAAAGCCGTAAATGGTGTCTGGCGTGTGGTAGAGCCGATCCTTCCGCCACATGTCGGCCAAAAACGCGTCCTGAACTATGTGAAACAGGCTATTCTTGAAGAGACCGATCGTTCCCGCGTGGCCGCACTGACAGCTCTACGAGATGACATGCGGGTCATTCGATAACCTCTGACTGAAGTCCCCCGAACTAATCGTCAGGCCCCAGATATCCCCCAATTGATCGGCTACTCTCTCGGCTGTATCCCTTTTCTCCCCTTGTATCTTATCTGATATTGATGAGGAAGCATGGTGGTGTGCGATGCCACATATCTCAACAGCTTCCTCGCATTGTACCAAGCATTATATTTGCATGGCTTTGGGTAGGCCTTTGAATGGAGGTCGCCCATGGCTGTGAAGGAAGTTCTTCGCGCGTACCTTGTCGATGAGGATGACCAGGTTCACCGCTTTCCTCAACCGCGCTATGTGCGTGTTTTGAGACGAGAGGAGCGCATGCCGATGTTCGCCAGGAAAACGATTCGCTTTGTAGAATCAGTGTATGGAGTGGAAAACGGCGCCATTGTCTATGCGCTTGCCCACTTTCCACTCATTAGTTTTGATGCGAACGGGCGTCGCGATAAGGTGCACCTGCATACCGAACAGCAACCGACGGGCGAAGAAAGCCGCGGCGCTGAGACGAATGAATGGCGACTGCTCGATTTGGCGGAGCGTATGGCCACGCTCCGCTGGGAACCGACCGAGGCTGTGTTCAAGAGACTGGAAGGGAGCATTCCACAGTTGCGCCAGAAGGATCGTCGTTTCGCAGGGTGACACGGCGACGTCTGCACACCCGACTTTACCTGGCATCTGTTTCCCCTCCATTCACTCCCCCTCGGTGAACATTCGGCAGCCATCGGCTATTGGCTGGCAACTGAATCACGCTAGATTCTCATCTCACTCCCTTGCCATTCACAACTAATGTGTGCCTTCCGGGACAAAGTCTCGACGCTTCACCAAAGAGACATTACATCAGTGGCAAACCCGTAGACCAAGGAAGTGTACCGGGGTCTTTACCTCCTAGCCCGATTGGTGTCGGTCATAGTCCTACGGATCGTGGCCTGCCGACTCGCCTACAATTTTTGCTAGACAGCCCTCCGTCCTTTCGGTCCGACCGGGCGGTGATAGTCAGGCTCGTGATGCAACGCATGGATGAAGACATCTTGCCCTTTTAATTCTGCCTTAAATACGCGTTTTTGTGCTCCCTGCTCGGTACGATGCCAAAACGACGTATCATTCACCCATACGACATAGCCGCTGATTTTCACAGGGCACCCCTTTCTCTTGATAGTGAAAAGAACCGTCCCTAGATTGAGAAAAGTGCCATAGGACAAAGGAATCGTCCATTGCAAAACGTCTCTTTTTTATGTCGTATATTTGGATTACGAATATGTCCGATGGGTGTCTATCCGTGTCCGCCATGCGAGCTTTGCAAGGGACGTTGCGCCGGTGAGGCGTAAACCCGGTCTCACGCCCCGCTATTCTGCAATGAGAATCCAGCCGAATCGTTCTTGGAGCACAGAGAAGGCTGCAGTTTCTTCAGGCAGCTTGTCACGAAGACTCGCCGGAAGAATGATCATGGTGCGGCCGGGCTCCTTGACATAGGATCGAATATTGTCCTCTTCATCCCGGCGAATGACGATGATCTTCCGTCTTGCATAGAAAACCGTCGAGGGCCGATTCGGACCGTACACGATCAATCGGTCGGTCGGCTTCAGGAGCGGCCCTGCAGTGGAAGCAAGTTCCTGCGGAGGAGCAAGAAAGTATCGGCTAAGCTGGACAAGGGTGAAGTGCCACGTAATCAACATGACCAACGCCACAGTCGTTCCCGCTACCCAAAATACGTTTTCTCGCCCGACTCGTGAGAATCCTGTATACGCTACGCCCGCCATACCGATTGCAAGGACCGCCGCGGTCGCATAAGGGCCGGCGCCAAAATCAAATTGCGCGGCGTACGGAAAGTCTTTCGCCACTTTCTCGGCAAAGGCATCGAAGACCGACGGGAGCGCGGCGCACATCAGCGCGAGCACGCTTCCCAGCACCACCGTAGCAACCAGCGCGGGCCGAATCCACCGCGATTCAATGCCGTGCCTGGTCCGAGTCCAATATAAGGCCACCGCCATAGCCGCCGCCGGATAGAGTGGGCCGATATAGTGCGGGAGCCGGGTCGCGCCCAAGCTAAAGAAGATAAAGACGGCGACGAACCACAGTGCGGCGAAGAGCTCCAGATCCCGCTCTTGCCCGGCAACCGGGCCAACGGCAAGAGGCTCCCCGACAGCCGGGCGTCGTT
>JAICXS010000525.1 GCA_025934615.1 Nitrospiraceae bacterium | reverse complement strand
GTCGTCCTATGGGACCAATCAGATTGCTCCGGCGATGCCGATCATCATCTCAAAGAAGATGGTGTTCACGGCCCTTCTGGGGACGGGGGTCAATGACACATTTAAATACGATCGTTACTTCCAGATACTGCCGAATGGTCCGCAGGGCAATCGCAGCCTGTCATTCGGCTTCTTCGAGACTGCAATGACCATGCAGCCAGCGCCGCAGACAGTCGCCCTGCTCGGCGAAGATAGCGAATTTGGCAAGAACGTTCTAGCGGGCGCGCGCTTCAACGCCAAGAAAGCAGGATTGCGGGTCGTCCACGAGGCTCATTTTCCGATGAATAACGTGGATTTTGGTCCGGTGCTTCGAGCCACCAAGGCAGCCGCACCCGAGGTCGTTTTTGCAGCCAGTTACCCGGGAAGTTCTGTCGGCATGGTGCGCGCCGTACGGGAATTAAACTACACGCCGCGGATGTTCGGCGGCGCCATGATCGGGCTGACCTTCACTGCCCTCAAGACTCAGCTCGGCAATTTGCTCAATGGCATCGTGATCAACGAAAATTATGTGCCCGAACCAACGATGAAGTTTCCCGGAGTCGACAACGTCCTTCGCGATTATCAAAAAAAAGCGGCCGGCGCCGGCATCGATCCGCTCGGGTTCTGGTCACCGATGGCCTACGCCGAGCTGCAGATATTGGGCCAGGCCGTCAACGCGGTCGGCAAAATCGATCAGAGATTAATCGCTGAATACATTCACCGAACGACGTTTGATACGGTGATGGGTACGGTAAAATTCGGACCGCTCGGCGAATGGGATAAATCGCGCATCCTGTTCATACAGTACCAACATGTGCACGCCGGCGATATCGATCAGTTCCGCCATCCCGGTGTGCAGGTCATCTTGTATCCGCCGGAGCTCAAATCCGGCACGTTCATTCAACCCTTCGCAGCGGCGCGGACATGAGCGGCCCATACTCGACTTCGGGCGTGGCCGGCGCAAAGCTTGGGACGTTCGATGAGCCCGCAAACGTCCACGCTCGCCTTGCGCAAATGGCGATGGCGATATGGCCGGCCCGCGCTATTTACGCCGCGGCCCGGCTCGCCATTCCAGATCACCTGGCCCAAAGCCCCGTTCACGTCGATGAACTCTCGCGGTTGACCGGTACCCATGCTCCCTCGCTCAGACGTCTTCTACGCGCACTGGCGAGCTGCGGCGTCGTCAGTGAGGTTTCCGGAGAGCGTTTCGGCCTTACGCGGCTCGGCGATGCCTTGCGAAGCGATGCGCCGGGCTCTGCAAGGGCCCTAGTCCTGACAATTGCCGGCGATTGGCAATGGAGCGCATGGGGTAATTTTCTCTATAGCCTGAAGACCGGCCAGAGCGGCCTCGTCAAGTCGACTGGATATGATCTTTTCTCCTACCTCTCAGCGCACCCCGACGACCGGGTCTGCTTTAATCGGGCGATGATCGGCATTCATGGCGCAGAGTTATCAGCGGCCGCAAATGCCTATCATTTCGACGTCTTTGGATCCATCGTCGATGTTGGTGGCGGTACGGGTACGCTTTTAATGGAGATCCTCGAAACCGCACCACACGCGCGCGGTGTTCTCTTCGACCTTCCAGAGACGGCGAAAGAAGCACGCAAGGCCGTCGTTGCGGAAGAGTTAAGCGACCGATTTGCCATTTCGGAGGGAGATTTCTTCAAGGCCGTTCCCCCTGGGCACGATTGCTACATTCTCGCACACGTGTTGCATGATTGGACCGATGAGGACGCAGTCAAAATTCTTCAAAACTGTCGGCAAGCAATATCTCCACAAGGCCGATTACTTATTATCGAGGCCGTTTTGCCCGAAGGAGACGTTCCGCATCACGGAAAGCTTATGGACTTGCTGATGCTGACCGTGACGGGCGGCGTAGAACGCACGCGGCAGGAATTTTCACGGTTGTTGAACGCTGCCGGTTTCACGCTGAGACGCGTGAT
>JAICXS010000169.1 GCA_025934615.1 Nitrospiraceae bacterium | reverse complement strand
TAAATTGCTCGATAACCTGAGAAAGGCCGCTCGGTAGCTCGTTAGTGTGGCGGGCGGCTCTCCGTTGTCTCAAGGACCGCTGGCCAACTTAGTCGGAAGCAAACTTCGGACCTCTGACAGATTCCCGACATAAGATTTAAGTCCATGACCCATGGAATTATGAAAGCATGGTGCTCTGCGACATGAGCGCAAGATGTCCTGCACGGAACAAATCGTCTCCATCTTGCGTCGGACTGCGAGGATCAAGGGACTTCAGAACGGGACAACGGAGTCGATGAGGAACCATCCCCGGCATGTTGGTAAAGAGGTCGCCACGTAAATTTTATTTACACACAAATTGACGAGGCCTCCGCTTGGGAAGATGCGGGATCGTAGGTCATGTCGAACTGGACGGTTCTCGTCACCACGGGGTAGCGTTTCGCATTCCGAGTAGTTACACAATCAGTTCGCAGGGTACGAGAAAGACTTTTAAAGCGACCTCAAGTCCGTGGCGCTCTTGAAGCAGACTGCCATGCAGCTCTTTTACTGCGGTCACCACTGCAGCCATGTGCTCGTTGTCTAAGGCAACGAGAAATAACTTGCTGCGATCGGTCCATACGCCTTTCCCGAACACCAGGCCGGTTTGGCCGATACCTCCCACGTCTGAGATAACGGTGTATCCCTTGACAGCGAGGTTGTTCAATAACACGCGAACGTGCTCCTCAATTTTCGCGCCACACATGATCGTGAGCATCTGCATAATGGGTCTCCTCCGGTCTGAACAGTTGGCGAAGTCGATCAGGTCAACCTTCCTTTCTCGTGCTGAAATGTCTCTAGCTCCTCTTGGATCTCCTTGCATCGACGCAAATCAATACGCGCGCGGTGTGGTGGCAGCTGATCAAAGCAGTTTCAGGATGGTAGCATGGAACAGAGGAGCGGCCGACTTGTGGAGCTGGCGAGAGGAATCGAACCTCCAACCGGTAGTTTACAAAACTACTGCTCTGCCGATTGAGCTACGCCAGCGCCAGTGGCAGAGTACACGACCGAAATTTCTCTTGCAAGCCTTCACGCCTCTTCTTGACGTCTCTTCAGGCATCGGGTATTCTCCGCGCGCTCCACTGCTCAATAGGAGGATGTATGACACTGTGGCGATGGATTCCCCTGGGTCTTCTGCTGGCGACGGCGTGCGGGAGCGCCGAATGGGTGCATCCGAACAAACCGAAAGACGACTTTACTATGGATTACAACAAATGTCAGAGCGAAGCGATGCTGGACCCGAAAAATCAGCAGGGAAACAATTACTTTGTGCTCCAGGCCACTGAACGGTGTCTTGGAAAAAGAGGCTGGGTCTTACGGGAAAAGAATGACTAATCGCTTGTCGTGATGCCATCGTCCCACTGAATCGCCCCAACTTCTTTCATTTGCTTGAGCATCTGTTCTACTTGGTGCTCCGAACAATCTGTCAGTCGCCCCAATTCTTCGACAGTCCGTGTTCCATCGGCCGCGTCAAAGAGACGTTGCACCTCGGGAGTGCATCGTAACGATATGACCTGGCCACCCGACGATGATGCGATAAGCAGCATCGATGGACGATGTGCAGTCTCCGGCTGTCGATGGCTGGGCGACTGTAAGTCCAAGAGGATGGCCGGGATGTCCCACTCGAATTCGACGATGGCCCCCGTCTCAGATCGACAGGGACGAT
Organism: Nitrospiraceae bacterium; assembly: GCA_025934615.1. Classification (GTDB taxonomy): domain Bacteria; phylum Nitrospirota; class Nitrospiria; order Nitrospirales; family Nitrospiraceae; genus JAICXS01. The sequence goes on along the minus strand of JAICXS010000169.1, from coordinate 3,732 downwards.
CTGTCGCGCATTCTTTCGCCTCGCGCGCTTCGAGCCGAAACATCGTCGCCTGATAGCGAACGAGATCCTGCCAGTAGGGAAATTGCTTCTGAATGGCGGCGGCATTTTCCAAGAGAAAAGATTCAAGGAGAGATGCCATTTCTTCAGCGGTGTCCGATGATCCCAATACTGCGCGATCAAGTACGATACACGCTCTTGGAGAGTCCAGGACCGACAATGGATCACGGTCCGTTTGAGGAGCGAAGCGGCGGATATGGCGGAAGAGTCGCGCAATCCGTTCTCCATAATAATGTCGGGCAAGGAAGCGAGCCATGTTCTGCACGTGCTCTTTCGGTACGCGTCTTAGAATGTGCCATTCATCGGCATGGATCGCTGCCGTCTTATCCGCCATGCCGAGCAATTGTGCACGAAGCGGTCCGTGGCTCAAGACTCGTAAGAGCGTGTCATGCAGTGAACGGCCGGTCATAACATCGGCAAAAAGCAACAAGGTAAAGGTTCACAATTCAGAACCTCAAAGGAGGCCAGCATCAGGCAAATCGCTCTCGGAGTAATTGCATCGCTTTCCGCAATGTGTCAGGACGAAGTGTCGGGCTGAAAGCGTCGAATGTGAGTGCTTTCAGTTGAGGCGCGTGCGCGGCGGCCAACTCGGCGAGATCCAGTATGTTCTTGTCGGGTGCCACCGGCGCGATCCATGGACGTTTGAGGTCAGCATTGAACGCCAATCCGGCGACATGTATCTCGATGACTCGATGGAGAGGAAGCTCCAGCATAAAAGAGGCCGGGTCACGCCCATACGTGTACGCGGAGAGCACGGCATGGGGAATGTCCAGGAGCAACCAGCATCCGGATTCTTCGCACAATCGATGAAGAAATTCCGCTTCACTCATTTGCGGAATATCTATGTGGAAAAAGGTTGGAATCGGTTCGATGGCCAGAGGGACACCCACATTGTCCTGCAGCACGCGAATGTTTCGTACGTAATCCCGAAGCAGATCCTCCGTATACAGCGGAGGAAAGACATAATCCAACGAGATATCCGGCTTGTCGTTGGCCTGATCCGGCGTGGGATGAATGCGCTGGAGATGTTCAGCCGCCCACGGGGAACGATACCGTTCCATCAGTGCACGGGCTCGATCCAGTTGACGGCGACTCAAAGGCTCACTTAATTGTCCGAGGTAGTCGTGTGCGAGCAGTATGAACCGATGAGAGATTTGCGACCACCATTGATCGCGCGGAAGCGGCGCGTCCGCTAATGCCAAGTGGTCTATTTGATCTGCATTCGCCAGAATCGCTTCAGCGAGGTGGGGATTATAGAAGGCTCCGAGGGTGAGCCGCGTCATAAGAAAAGGCCCAACCGGGTCGATTGAGCCTTCATCCTTCCGGTCGTGGTTATTGATGACAGCTTGGAGTGAGTTCCTCCAGATCGATCATCTCCATGAGATGACAGGTTGGCTGCAAATCTTCCAGTTCCACGACCTCAATCACGACAGTAGAGTTGTCCATCGTGTACCTCCTTAAAGAGAAAACGACCGCCTTTCACCGATTACTTCACCAAAATCTTGCGTCCTTTGTCAGTGGACTCAGATGAAAAGATCTGTCGGTCGATGACTTGCAAACAATGCCACAATTGACAGCGTCTCGTGCACATTCCACACTGACAGAGGCCCTAGAATACTTTTACCATGCCATGTCGTGAAGTATGCCAAATCGTCCTCTGCGTTTTGACGTTCTCTTGACTGAATCCGCTCTTGCCGACCGATTGTGGCAATCGCTCGATCAGCGCGTGCTGCCCGAAATGTTTTTCTACTGGTTTCCACTTTCCGTCCGCGCGTGGGTGGCGCTTTGTCAGGACAGCAATTATCGCAATTACGTCAGGTCCGACCGGTTGTTACAGGCATGCGCGAAGCAGATTGCCGGCCATATGGCTGGTGATTATGGCGATGCAATGGACGTCATCAGTCTCGGGGCGGGGCAGGGAACAAAAGATCTTCATGTCCTGACAGCACTTCTGAGCGGCGCACGACGGGTTTGCTATCGGCCGGTCGATTCAGGACAGATGTTGCTGGAAATGGCTTGCATCCAGGCATCGGGACATGGGATAGCCGTACACGGCCTGAAGGCAGACATCACCGATTCCTCACATCTCTCGACGCTTGCGCCGAACTCGCACGATGCCCCTCGGCTCGTCATGATGGTCGGCAACACATTGGGGGCGTTTGATCCGGCCGTCATGCTTCGCCGGTTGCGAGCGCTGGTTCGTACACAGGATCTGCTCCTTATTGATGGCGAGATTGGCAATGATGACGCTACACGCGCCGGCTATGAACATCCGGCGAACCGGGCCTTTGCCGTGGCCCCGCTGCGTAGCCTCGGCCTCACTGAACGGGACGGCACCTTGATGTTCCATTCATGCGATAACGTGATGCCGGGGGTCCATCGCTTGGAGAAGTCGTTCCGTTTGCACGATGACCGGATTGTGCAGGTGGCTGGGGAACAGCTTCATTTCAAAGCCGGGGACTGCATTCACATGAACCATTCGGGCAAATTTGAGCGCAAGGCGTTTCTGTCTCTGTTGGCTCAGGCCGAATTTGAGGTGATCGACGAATACTTCAGCGAGGACCGCCGTTTTATGATGATTGCCGCGAAGCCCGCTCCTTAGGTTCAAACCTCATGGAAGGCATTGCATCGGCCGTTGAGTTTCGGGACGTCACATTTCAGCGCCCTTCCGGCCGGACGATCTTATCCGGCGTATCGTTCACCGTGCAGGAAGGCGAATCGTTCGCGCTCATTGGACGGAGCGGGTCCGGCAAGACCACGATCCTGAAACTCATCAATCGGCTCTTGGACCCAAGCGGCGGCGATGTCCGGGTCGGCGGCACATCGACGCGACAGTGGGACGCGATTCATTTGCGTCGTCGCATCGGGTACGTGCTTCAAGATGTCGGTCTTTTTCCCCACCTTTCAGTCGCGGCGAACGTGGCGATTGTCCCAGTATTGGAAGGATGGAAGCCATCGCGCATCGACACACGAGTGAACGATGTGCTGCGAATGGTCGGATTGGAGCCGCGTGAGTTTAGGAATCGCTATCCGCACGAACTATCCGGCGGGCAGCGCCAGCGTGTCGGCGTCGCGCGGGCGCTTGCGGCCGATCCGCCCTTGTTATTGATGGATGAACCGTTCGGCGCGCTTGATCCTATTACACGGGCAGAACTTCAACAAGAGCTAAAGCACGTGCTGGCATCCCTCAACAAAACCATGGTGATTGTCACTCATGATATTCCGGAAGCCTGCGTCTTGGGATCGTCGGTGGGATTGGTGCAGGATGGAAAATTGGTCGAACAACTTCCCCCGGCGCAATTTCTCCAATCCACCCATCCCGAGATCCAAGCCGTTCTCAGGACACTCACGCTACAAAATGTAACACATTAAGAATACTTTATAAGCAATCGACATGCTTGACTTTATAAATGATCATGCCAATGAAATTGTTCAGCTCGCGACTGAGCATTTGGTGCTGGTGGGGGTCTCAATTCTCGGAGCGATTCTGGCAGGTGTGCCGTTAGGGATTGTGATCTATCAACAGCCGCGCTTGAGGACGGTCGTGTTGGGCCTGATTAATGTTCTACAGACTATCCCGAGTCTGGCGCTGTTTGCACTCCTGATTCCTCTGCCGCTGATCGGCGGCATTGGAGCGAGAACGGCGTTGATTGCCATGGTGCTCTATTCACTGCT
>JAICXS010000287.1 GCA_025934615.1 Nitrospiraceae bacterium | reverse complement strand
GCCACATCTTTGAATGCGGCTGGTCCTGACAGATGTGAGAGGCGCGCATCCAATGGTTATAGGCAAAGCCGAGTTTCCCAGTGGATCATCGTGAAAGCATATATGATGACACGCCACGCTTTCTTTCTGATCCTTTTCGGCAAGAATCTAAACATCCTCAGGAGAAGTGAGCTGTCACAGCTTGGGCACAATTTCGACTGTAGGAAGAAAGGTTGGCCGTGCGAAATAGTGTTAACCAATTGAATTATGGTGCCGGAGACCGGGATCGAACCGGTACGGGCCTTTCGGCCCATGGGATTTTAAGTCCCAGGCGTCTGCCTATTCCGCCACTCCGGCGCTGGTGACGATCGTGGAGTCCATTCGGGGAGCGAAAAAGGACTCATCGGAAGTCAGCTTAGTTCACAATCGAAATGGATGGACGGCTCATGGTTGACAGCTCGGCGTTCAGTCATTCGCTCTAACGATTTCCCGTCTTGCAACGGGAGTGACTGTAACATCCAGTTTCAATGAGGGTCAATATTCTCTCCTACGCAAACGCCAACAACCGTATGTCCGTCGCACAGAGAGCCATGTCCATTGAGGAGTGGGAATACTTGGCGCAGCGTGTCGGCTTCCTCCTCATCCAAGTTTGCGCGTTCACCCGATAGCGCGATGACGTGTTCTGATGCATACTGGATTTATGAATAAGGTGTTCCTTGTAACGATCCTATTATTTGTCGCCGCGTGCGCTCCTCGGACTGCCCTTCCGCCGGCCTCTCCACTAGAATGCGCCCAAGGTGGGAAGTACACCTGTGAGGAAGCCAAGGAGCAAGCGCATCAGCTCAGAGCAGTGCCATCCGAATCGCCTACCGTTCGCTGAACCCCGCCGGGCGCTGAAGCCGCAAGCCATTCAGTAATCCGCAGTCTCAATCTGCCTTGACTCTTCACAGTCGTCATGTAACCATTGGATACATTACTTGTTGAATGAGTCCTCTCATGGACCGCCAGATTGTTTATTTTCAAATTCCGTCGTTTGAGATTGCACTTGCACGGCGACAGGATGTCGCATTACGGCATTGGCCGGTCGCGATTGCGCCGACACAGAGTGCACGCGCGTGCCTTCGGGAAGTTTCGCAAGAAGCGTATGATGACGGGCTGCGACCCGGCATGCCGGTAGAGTTGGCGCGACGACTCTGTCCGGCCATTCATCTTCTTTCTTCCGATCCTCTCCGGGTCCATACTGCTCAGCACACTCTTCAGCGTATCGTGGCCGAATTCGCTCCTATCTGGGAACCGGTACATCCCGGCCATGTATTTTTAGATCTCACCGGAACACGCCGGCTCTTTGGCCCGGCCATCGATACCGCGGTTCGCATTGAACGGGAAATTATCCGACGCGAACGGTTGACCGGCGTGCTGGGTGTCGGCACCAATAAGTTGGTGTCCCGCATGGCGGCGACCGTCGTGCAGCCGCCCGAGCTGTGTGAAGTGCGCCCGGGGCTTGAACCGAATTTTCTTGCCCCTCTGTCTGTATCCTTACTCCCGCGCCTTCCTGAGCGTTCCACAAAACTCACGCTGGCGTTGCTTGATGACTTAAATCTCCACACACTCGGCGCGATCGCTGAGACGCCTGTCCCCTATCTTGAAGTGGTTCTTGGTCCGTCGGCGGCCTTACTGCATGAATGGGCACGGGGCATTGATTCGTCACCTGTATTGCCTACGGTTCAGCACCCGAGCGTAGAGCGATCCATCGTCATCTCTCCGGACGAAATCGATGATGCGCAGTTGCTCCGTTCTTTGTATCACCTGCTTGAACACCTCTGCCGGACGCTCCGAGGCCAAGGCCGCGTCTGCCGGCGTCTGCAACTGACGGTTCGCCATAGCGATCACGTCGAGATCTCCAAGCATCAGCTCCTCGATCCAGGCACGTGGTGGGAATCGGATGTCTATCCGCATCTCAAGGGCCTCTTCTTCAGTTGCTTCCGGCGACGTGTCCGCCTCCGTACTATGGCCGTTCGCCTGGATCACTTGGAATCTCCAGCGCACCAATGGGGAGCGCAACTCTCATTGTTTGACGATGAACGGCCTATAACTTTCGCGCAACACGAGCGCGCGCATCGGCTGACGCTCGCACTCGATCGGCTGCGCACGCGCTTCGGCGAGCACGCCATTCAGCGGGGTCGTACGAGTTCGCTTAAAAGAGAAAGATCGCCTAAGAAAGAAAGCTGAAATGTCGGACTTTGTCCATCTGCATGTCCACTCCCATTATTCCCCCATGGAAGGCGTGCCGTCTGTGACCACCCTATGCCATGCCGCCAAAGCACACGGAGCGACGCGGCTGGCGCTGACCGATACCAATGGACTGTATGGAGCGATCCGCTTCCTGCAAGCCGCACGCGACGCGAAGATCAAACCGATCTTAGGCACCGAGCTCACGAATGGAGAGGACCGAGCCGTCATCCTCGCGAAGAACCCTGAGGGCTATGCCAATCTGTGTCGATTGCTTTCCAGCCGGCACAGTGATGCATCATTCCATTTTATCGAGGCCGTGAGCCGGTACCGCGCGGGACTGATTCTCATCACCGATAATGAGCAGGCGTTGACCGCGTGGGCGCAAATATCACGAGAAGATCTCTACGTGGAATTGACGCCGAGTCCGATGATGCATCAGGCCCTCACGTTCAGTCGCCGCACCGGCCTTCCTCCCGTCGCCACCAACCGCGCCCGCTTTGTGACGCCGGATGAGGTTGCCGTGCATCGCCTGCTCCGAGCCATTGCCTTGAACACAACCCTTTCACGTTTACCGCCAAATGCCTGCTGTGCCCCCACCCATTGGCTCATGCCGCCCTCGATGATGGAACAGCAGTTTCCACACGTTCCGGACGCAGTGGAGAATACCGTCCGCATTGCCGATGCCTGCCACACGGAATGGAATTTTGGGAACACGATTTTTCCGGCCTTCCGCCGGCTCTCCGATGAAGACGCGTTTTCGCTTCTCAAAGAGAAAACCTTGACAGGGGCACAGGAGCGGTACGGCCGCATTCGACTGGAAATCCACACGCGGATCGATCAGGAATTGGCCGTCATCGACCAGAAACATTTCGCCCACTACTTTCTGATTGTCGAAGAGATTGTCCGGCGAGCGCCGCGCACGTGCGGTCGCGGGTCGGTGGCCGCATCGATCGTGTCCTATTGTTTGGGCATCACGCATGTCGATCCGATTCAGCACCGCTTGTTTTTCGAGCGCTTTCTCAATCCCGGGCGCACAGATCCACCGGACATCGATATCGACTTCCCATGGGATGAACGGGACGACATCGTGGACTGGGTGTTTCAGGCCTATGGGGGCGAGCAGGCTGCCATGGTCGCCAATCACAATACGTTAGGGCTCCGCGCTTCGATTCGCGAAGTCGCGAAGGTGTATGGCATGCCGGCGGATGAAATCGGCCGCACGTCGACATTGATTATGCGGCGAAAAGATTTTCTCCTGTTCGATCAGGTCCCGTCCGCCGCCATCTGGGTCCGTGAACTGTGCGCAGCATTGCAACTCAAATCCCCATGGCCGGATATTCTTCATGCTGCCGTCTCAGTCCAAAACCATTTTCGCCATCTGTCGCTCCATTGCGGAGGGATTGTGATCGTCCCCGGCGAGATACGGCGTTACGTGCCGGTCGAGATCGCCGCGAAGGGCGTGCCGGTGATCCAGTGGGAAAAAGATCAGACTGAGGAGGCCGGATTGGTGAAGATCGATCTGTTGGGCAATCGTTCCCTGGCCGTCATCCGCGACACGCTGATCGCCATTGAACAAAACACGGGCCGAAAGATCGACTATGCCGCATGGGATCCGATCACGGACTGTGCCACGCAAGCGCTTATCCAACGCGGAGATACTATTGGGTGTTTCTACATCGAATCTCCCGCGACGAGGCTCTTACTGAAAAAACTCTGGGCCGGCATGCCTGCGCATCGCCTTCCCCACGTCGATGTCTTCGAGTATCTCGTGATGGTCTCTTCGCTCGTGCGACCGGCCGCCAATCCCTTTATCGAAGAATTCATCCGACGCGCGCAAGGCGCGCCTGATCCGCCTTGGCATCCGCTCTTGAAAGAGATCTT
>JAICXS010000181.1 GCA_025934615.1 Nitrospiraceae bacterium | reverse complement strand
TACGTCGTGGTGGAAAAGATTCTTGGCAAAGGGGAACCGCTGTCCGAGACATGGCCGGTCCACGGCACCACCGGCTACGACTTTCTGAACCTTCTCAACGGGATCTTTATCGATTCCGATCATGAACAGGCCCTGACCGACATCTATGCTAAATTCATCCGACAACGCCTATCGTTTGAAGATCTAGCCTACGAAAAAAAGAAGCTCATCATGAGCGTCTCGATGGCCAGTGAAATCAATACACTGGGTCACTATTTAAATCGATTTTCAGAACGAGACCGACGGTCCCGCGATTTCACGCTCAATAGTTTAATTCACGCCATCCGCGAAATTATTGCGTGTTTTCCCGTCTACCGCACCTATGTCGGCTCCGATTCCGATTTCGTGTCCGAGCGGGATCGCGCCTTTCTCCGTCTCGCGGTCATGAAAGCCAAACGCCGCAATCCAGCTACCAACAGCCTCGTGTTCGATTTCGTCCTGAACATCCTGCTCAACCGAACCGAGGACCGTCTACGGCTGGACCGCGAAGAGCGACTTGGATTCGTCATGAAATTCCAGCAAACGACGAGTCCGGTCACGGCGAAGGGCATCGAGGATACCGCCCTCTATATTTACAATCGGCTTCTCTCGCTCAATGAAGTCGGCGGAGAACCCGATCGGTTCGGCGTGCCCCTGCCCGCCTTTCATGAGCGACTGCTGGCACGCCAGGCACAATGGCCCGCCGCGCTGTCCGCGACGGCCACGCATGACACGAAACGCGGTGAAGATGTCCGCGCACGGCTCAATGTGCTGTCTGAAATGCCCGGCGCATGGAAAGTGCATTTATCCCGCTGGAGCCGGCTGAACAAGCGATACAAGATCGACGTGGACGGGCATTTGGTGCCCGACCGCAATGAAGAATATTTGCTGTATCAAACGCTCGTAGGCACGTGGCCGTTAGAATCCATGGATGATGCCCAGTACCGTACGTTTGGCGAACGCATTCGGGTGTACATGGACAAGGCCTTGCGTGAAGCGAAACTGCATACGAGCTGGTTGAATCCCAACCAGGCTTACGATACGGCGATGCACAAGTTTATCGAAGCGATTCTCGATCGGACACGTGCCAATCCCTTTCTCGAGGATCTACATCTCTTTCATGCCAAAGTGGCGGCCTACGGCGTCTATAACAGTCTGTCGCAGCTCGTGTGCAAAATTTCTGCGCCCGGTGTGCCGGATTTTTATCAAGGCACCGAAATCTGGGACTTCAGTTTAGTGGACCCGGATAACCGGCGATTGGTAGATTACGACCATCGCATGCGTGTGTTGGAGGAAATGCAGCAGGCCATTAAACAAGCGGAAGACCGGCGCGCCGCGGTGCAGGACCTGATCGCCTCACCGGCAGATGGACGGATCAAGCTCTATCTTATGATGACCGCCTTACGCTATCGTCGCGATCATGCCTCACTGTTTCTTGAAGGCGCCTACGCGTCACTGGAATGCGGAGGCCGCGCGCACAGGCATATTTGTGCCTTTTACAGACAACTGGAGCATCAAACTGTCCTGACCATCGTGCCCCGTCTAGTCGCGGGACTCATGGCTGATCCCTCGTTACCGCCGTTAGGATCCGATGTATGGTGCGACACGTGGATAGCGTTGCCGGAGGGAACCGATATGGCTCACCGATACCGCAATCTTTTTACTGACGAAATCCTCGCCCCCACGGTAAATCCTGAGGACGGCCGCCCGGTCCTCTTGCTGGCAAACATTCTTGCCCATTGTCCGGTTGCCGTATTGGAGCGCCTCTCGTGATCGTATTGAGCAAGCGGGATCAGCGGTCGCCCTGGCTCGGCGGAGAAGCGCACGTTCGCCGACAAGAAGGAGGCCGCTTGTGGCGACTTCCCGCGGAATGGCGACAGGGACTGTGGCTCTCCGGAGCCCTGCTGCTTGGTTCGGCGATCGGAGGCGGAGCCACAGCCGTCGGCTGCCGGGCGCGCCGTCAGGCTTCGCAACAGAATCGAAAAGGAGAGCCTCAGATGCACGTCGAGCAGCCACAGCGCCGTCGCCGGACATCGTCGGTCTCACTTCTGTCCGTTGCCTTTCTCATCGGGGCGGCAGTCGGGGCCGGCGCGGCACTATGCACCGCACCCCATTCGGGAAGCGAGATGCGGCGTCGGCTCGCCTCTGGAGCAAAAAGGGCGCAAGAGGAACTCAGCGAGGTCGTTGAAGAAACGCGTGAAGCTGTCGAAGCATTGACCAAAGATGCCCGCCAGACGGTCAGACATACCGTATGGCGCCTGACGGACGCGATTGCGGCAACGAAAGAGGCCTTTCAGGCGGAGGCGGATGGAGTGAAAAGGATGCCGGCTGATGAGTGATGTCCGTGCGCCCACGCCGTTTCGATTCGTCGGCTGCGTGGAGCTTCGCGAAATGTTAGGCCGCAAGGCCGCGGACGTGCAGCAGCTCATGTCGGGCATTGAGGAAATTCCGGTCGATTCGATTTACTATCATACGCACAGCTATTTTCTTCGCTACGAACACGGCCCCAGCCTTTTTCCGAGCGATTTTGCGACGTGGGTGGCCGTGTCCGTTCGAGACCGTGTCCTCAGCGAACGGCTGGGCTTGATCGATCCCTTCGAGTTTCGCGACGTGGAGGCGCTCCGCGCGGCGATCGTTGCGACGATCGACGATCATCTGAAATCTCTATGGAACGTCCCACGCGTGATCCATGGCGAACCGTTCGAATTCGTCAGCTCGCATATTATTGAAGTGGACCTCGACCTGTCGGCCCAGACGCTTCAAGAATTCCGCGACCAGTTGTCCACGGTGGATCGGAGCGTCCTGTTCAACCATATTTGCGAGGCGAAAATCCGCAAAGGCCGTCACAGCGGCGATTTTATTCTCTGGATCGGGTCGGAACACGGGCTCAATCTCCCGGACCTCGCAACACGAGTCGCCGCGATCCAACCGATTGGATTGACACTCGAGGGTATTCGCGCACGGACCTTAGAAATCGTGGACCACTGGCTCGCAAAGACGGTTCCCGCATAATCCTATGCCAATCTCATTGAATGCGTATCGAGACATCGCCCCGCCGGGCCGTGTAGAGCTGCTGTATCGGCTGAGCCGGCAGACCGCCGGCAAACGCATGTTGCACATCACGGGCAATCGAACCGGCGGTGAAATCGGCGAGATCCTGCACACCTTGATTCCTTTACTGACGGAAGTCGGTCTCGAGGTGCGGTGGGAAACGATGAAAGGCGCCGGCAATTTTCATGAAGCCGTGCAGACCTTTCGCAACGGTCTGCAAGGCGACGATGTCAAGGTTCCTGAGTCGCTGTTGGAAGGCTATCGGGACGTCATCAGCCAGACCGGCCGCCTGTTGGACCTCACCGCCGACAGCGTCATCACACATGATCCGCATACGTTGGGATTGATCGATTACGCCCCGTCCGACTCCCGGTGGATCTGGCGGTGCTATTTGGATGTCTCACGGCCGCAACGGAAGACGTGGGCCTTCCTTCGTCCTTACGTCATCAAGTATGATGCGGCAGTCTTCTCCCTCCCCCAATTTGCCCAGCCGCTCCCTGTTCCGCAGTTTCTCGTGTATCCTTCCATCGATCCACTAAGCGAGAAAAATCGCGAATTAGAACCCGAGGAAATTGCGGAGACGCTGGACACGCTGCACATCCCCCGCGACAAACCGATCCTCTTGCAGGTCTCGCGCTTTACCCGATCGAAAGATCTTCGCGGGGTGATCGAGGCCTATCGATTGGTCAAGTCGCACTTCGATTGCCGCCTGGTGCTCGCCGGCAGTGCGTCACCGGATGAGCTGGATGAACAAGCCGTGCTGAACGACGTGCGCGACGCGGCCGAAAAAGATGAGGATATCCATATTGTCCCGCTCCCTCCCGAATCGTCCATTGAAATCAATGCGCTCCAGCGCGCAGCCACGATCGTCATCCAAAAATCACGGCGGGAAGGCTTTGGGCTCTCCGTGACCGAAGCGATGTGGAAAGGAAAGCCGGTGATCGGCAGCGAGACGGGCGGGATTACGCTCCAGATCATGTACGGTCAAACCGGATACACGTCGAATTCCGTCGAAGGCACCGCTTTCTATACAAGACACCTGTTAAACAATCCGGCCATTGCACAGGAAATGGGAGCGCGAGCCCGCGATCGCGTTCGTCAAAACTTCTTAATCACACGGCACCTCGAAGATTATCTGTCCCTGCTCATCTTCATGGGACGGATGTAAAAAGCTTCTAGGGTCGCCAAAATCCGGAAGAGGACCATATCCAAGCGCGGCGAGAGTCACCATGAGTTTGAAACATTCCGAATCGGTCGCTCCCGTGGAGAAGCCCACGACCTTCGGCTCTCGAGCCTCGAACCGGCTTGCCTCCTTCCCCGAAAGTCTGGCCACCATTGTCATCGAGCGGGTCCTGCCAGAATTGGACGGCGGACGGTATCCGGTCAAGCGCGAAGTGGGCGATCGGTTTGAGGTGACCGCGGACATTTTCAAGGAAGGACACGATATTCTCATGGCGGCGCTCCGCTTTCGATCCTCTCGGGAGTCCGAGTGGCACGAAACGCCGATGCGGCATGTCGAAAATGATCGCTGGGCGGGCTGGTTCGATTTGACGGACAATACCCGTTACGACTACACGATTGTCTCTTGGGTATCGGCCTTTGAATCATGGAGACAGGAGCTCTCGAAAAAACGAGAGACGCAGACGGATCTTCAGAGTGAACTGTCGGAAGGCTACGCTCTCGTGAAGGCGGCGGCGCAACGAGCTGGATCGACTGATCGAACCCATCTGCACGAACATCTGCTGCGCTGGGAAGCCTCAGACTCGCAAGACATGCTCATTCGGCTCGCGCTCACGGACGCGCTGGCCGATTTAGTGCGGCGCTCCGAACAACCCGTCGCTTTGACGGTCTACGACCGCACACTTACCGTTATCGCGGATCGCATCCGCGCGCGCTATGGCGCCTGGTACGAAATGTTCCCACGCTCACAAGGTACGGTGACGGGTCGAAGCGCGACATTTCAAGATTGCGAACGGCGGCTCCCGGCCATTCAAGCCATGGGGTTCGACGTGCTGTATCTCCCTCCAATCCATCCGATCGGCCGGACGAACCGTAAAGGCCCCACCAATAGTTTGCAGGCCGGACCGGACGATCCGGGCAGCCCGTATGCGATCGGCAATGAGCGCGGCGGACATGACGCGATCGAGCCTGGGTTAGGCACGCTGGCGGATTTCGATCGCTTCGTGAGGGCCGCACGTGATCATGGGATG
>JAICXS010000123.1 GCA_025934615.1 Nitrospiraceae bacterium | reverse complement strand
TGTTCCTGAACCGGCTTCATTGCTGCTTCTTGGGAGCGGCCTTGCGGGGCTCTCAATGTGGCGCATACGACGATCATAAGGGTCGCCTCACTTTTATTTTGAGGCCCATGTACGATACGTACATGGGCCTCACCTGCTCCAGGACCTCTTATTTACCTCGCATTTAACTGTCAGAGCCTTATGCTCTATTGACAGATCCACTGGCCAGTAGACGATGCCGCAAGGTCAATGGTCGAGACAGGCGGCGCTTTAAGTAAAGATACAAGCACACGATAGAGATAACTACAAGCAAGGCACTGCTGCCGATTATTTCTGATGAAAGCATTGTTTATCCTGGTGCAGAGATATTTATAATGTTTACATCTTAAGCAAATCAATCGTTATGATTACGTACGACCTCATCGATATTGAGAGCCTTCCTTCGATCTTCTATTGAGTCCTTCGCCTGCCAGATCTACTCACTAAAGTCGACGGGATTTCGGACCGATATAAGATCTATTAGGAGGTGTGGGATGAAAAATCAATTGTCGCCGCTTGTGTGGAACTCCAACCGAGGGCTCGAATTGTATCAGGAAGTGACAAAGTTCCATGTACCAAGGCATGGTCGGCGAGGTGAATGCCCGGGGTGTAATTTAACGCGAAAAATGGAATATCAGATGTCTCTTTCGATCCAGACGAAGTATGAATAGGGTTCTATGACCATTTAGAGGGATCTCGGCTCGGTCTTGTACGGTACTGCGGCGTCTTATCGACGGTATACGTTGATTCCACCCCGGCAGCTACGCTTCGTCTCAGAACCAGCTATGCCACTGATCATCATCCTATTCATTGGAATACTGGCTTTCGGTCTATTCGATTTCATGCTTGGTCAGCCTATGCCGGCCGCGGCCGTAAAGTATTCCTCCCATGACACGTTAGAAGGGTCAACCGAAAGGACGCATCTTCCATCTCTCTCAATAGTCGCGGCTTCCGAAGCCGGACGTTGCGCAAGTCACGATACCGCGTGTGAACTAGTTGCGTTATATCGCTTTGTTTTGACTACAGTAACCGAGGAAGAGAGCCAGAGTCCTCGACTACATATTCAACAGCATCCCGCCCGCACTCTCTTGAAGAAACGTGGGAATGCCGTTGATATTGCCGTTTTGTTTTCTTCTCTTCTTGATCAGCGGCACATTCGCAACTATGTCATGATCCTTCCCGGGGACAGCTATGTCCTCGCGTGCGATATTTCTCCATCCGCGCTACGCCATGCGGGTGGCAATCGGACCGCGTCGATATTCTATCCAAACCAAAGCATTGCCGACGATAATCTAAACAAAGAGACTCTCACAGAACAGATTGATGCCTATGCGCTGAATGTTGCCGATGCTCCGTGCCCATGTCTTCTTCTTGATCCAAGTGGTCCCGCCGGCCAACAACCGGGTGATCCCCTCCCGTTCATCCCGGCTGCGTTCTACTCGGCCGTCGACCTCACCGGTGAACGTCACGCCTTAATCTCATCGGGTCGGTCAGAGACGCCTCAGCGTTCATCTGACATCCTCGGCATCCGATCGCTGGGGACAGACTTACCAATGTAGTTCAGCTAACTCGCCCCCATCTAGAGCTTTAAGAGGTTATAGCTTTTCGATATGGCAGATTTCCCCGCCGCCTGGGGATATGGCCATTCGAATTGACATTTAAGTGAGGGCCGCCTCATTTTGCACTGTGCAATCCCGTGATATTTTTCGGTCATCTTCCAATATTAAACAATACAACATATTGATTTATAAGTGTATAATGGCAGTTCAAATAGGGACGCCTTCATGATAAGCTAATCTTGCTCGACCGGTTGGTTCGGGCGCTGCCTTCTTCTCGCTAAGGGACCTCCCTAGTACGAGAAGATAGTGGGAGGCGGTGTGGCCATCGCCTCCCACTTCATGATCACTCCACTACCCACTCTGCTTTTTTCTTCAGATTCTTCCGTTGGATATCATATTGAAATCTTGGAGTGCCAAGGTAAGATCGCAGGGCATTTCAGTTGGCTGAAATGAGGCGCAGCTCACGTAGAGGTGGGTTGGGGTGTTCCAGCCGGAAGGCGGTGCCCGTATACTCGAGTGTCGCACCATCCAACCGGCTAACACTGTCTGGCGCAATCGCAAGCGTCAGTCCCTGATTCTCTTGAACCAGGTCTTCGGGCTGTGGAGTGTGCTCAAGACTAATATTTATGGCGATACGTTGCTCGTCAAGATCTTTCACAGCAAAACGAACGACTCGTTCTTCAGGATGCTCCCTGAGCAAATTTTGCAAGACCCCACGAGCCGTCGGTGAAATGATCAACATGGGATTCTCTTAGAAAGAGTCCATGGAATAATTGCGGCAAGGCACAACTCGGTTTTCAATTGCCACCTCATTTCGTGTATCTTACCGCACTTCAATGTTAGGGGCTGCATAAGGCCGTTGCCGCTCTTGGCTCGTCTAGGCTGGAAGACCCATGAAGAGCAAGAGTACACTGCTGCTCTACGAGAGAGTTCGTCGTATATTTGGTTATGGAAGGAACTATGTCGTACATCCTGAGCGTCTCGCTGATGGCAATAAGTCTTATTATGAACGCTTGTGCGTCCGACAAACCAATCTATACCTCAGCGTTTTACAGCACCCTTCCATCGCTGAACAGCCGCGTGTTCGTGGCCGGGAATAACATGGCGGTCTTGACTACTACAGAAACCTGGCTTCAGGACCGGGGCCTCTATCCCATCGACCGGAATGCTCAACAAGCGAATGCAATGGGCTCACCCGACATCTTATGTCCCACGCGATGTGACACCGGTACTTCATTAGATGCGGCAAAGACTGCCGGCGCGGATTATCTGATTCTCTTCAACGTATCCATGGAGCACGCTCCTGAGCGGATGTTAATCATCATCACAGGCCTCGCAATAAAAACCGGCGAAGAGATCTTTCGTGCAGAGGGTACGGAATTGTTAGGTAGTGAATGGATGCATCCAGACGATAAAAACGAGGCGTTGAACCATATCCTCTGCCATACGCTGGCGACGGTATGGCAGTACCGCCCTGGAGGCTATTTAGATGATAGATCCAATCATTACTGCCAATTGCCTCCACGCCATACCTAACTCATCCACCTGCTGTCCATTGCCATTCCCCAATTTATGAATCGCTTCGCTGACGACGTCGTGCGGCATTATGATCGTGTCTTTATCGACCTATCACGTCGGTTCCAGTGTCCTGCCGATTAGCAGCTCGCTCTTCTATCTCCTCCGCAATTCCTTGATACTCTATCGCTCCATACAGCATTTGCGTGGTGGCGGCTTCATCGCCGTCTTCTGAGAAACGTGAGGCCGCCCCCACGTGCTCGGCTGCCAAATACCGATAATGTAGCGCTTGACGTTCATCTGCCATCAGCAAAAGGTTTTGGCCTACCGACACCAGCTTGGGTTCTCGCGTATCGTGCAGTGTGACGCTAGGTGCATGGCATGAGGAGGCAAACACGCTGATCACGAACGCGGTGAATGCCAGAATTCTCATATTAAATTCCCCAGCAAGGGAAATGCCAACGAGGGCGGCAGAACCTCGTTGAATTGTATGGTAAGTCTTTCTTACGGCGGCCCAACTTCCGGGACATGTCGTCCTAACGGACAAAAAATCCGTGACACTATGCCATGGCCTAATCGTGGTATGAGCAGCACTCTCCCAGGGGTAACGCGACAAAGACGTGGAAGCGAATGAAAAATGAAAACGGCAGGGACCCCGCTCAAAGTCAGGGTCCCTGAAGACTAGCGGCAGACGTTCGGGGAGGAAGATCGGCTAGTAGGGCTCTTCACCGACTGCCGGTTTGTCAAAATAGTCGCATCGAGTACCTCTCCGCAAGAAAGGCACCGCCAGCCAGGAAGAGTAAGGTAGGTTCCGTGATGATCATGAAGATCTTGCGCAATCATGACACCGCGACAGCGTGGACAGGACATAAAATGACCTCCTGAATAATGATGAAAAAGGAACGCATTATCCACCCAAGAGGGCGCATTGAGCAAGCACAAAATACATGTATTTTCTTCAGAGGTACCGAAGAACGGTCCGGCTCCAATCTATCTGAAAGATAGAGCCGGAGGATGATACGGCTTTTAGGCTACGATGAAAGATTGTTTTTGTGGAAAGGCGTCGAGGCCTCGGTAGGATGATGGGGAAGAAATGCGTGCAGTTGCTCGAGAATATGTTGCGGCGCGAGCCAGCGAAAGGCGGCAAACCGCTCTGCTCGGTAGAGCTCGGACCAATGGCCCTCGGTGGATGACTCTACTTCCCGCATGACCAGATTCATTTCTTGCCGGCGCTTCTCAAGGTCGCGTCTTCCCTCGTCGTCGAAGTGAACTAAAGGAAACCAGATAAGCGCGCGAGCAATAATTCGGTCTTCATCTAACCATAGCGTCATCTCAGCAAACCGAACGGCTTCTCCTGCAAAGGCTGTCATTTCTAAATCCCCGGCCAGGAGCCGTCGATAATGCGGCACAGGTATTCGCTTCACTCGATCATGACTGTCAACGAAATAGCACCGAAGAACTTGTGTCATGTATTGGTCCCCGCTAAAGCCAGTTGCCGATCAACATATTCCTGTTCCCCGCCCTTCCGCGTGGCCTCGACAATGTCTCGGCCATTCGTCTGCGCGACGATGCCGCGATAGACAGCTTGCCCGTGTTCGGACCAATGTGGATCCAACGGAAGGCCTTGAAAGGCCGCTTCAGCCGCTTTCCGTTCATCATTGCTCAGAATCTGTGGATGCACAGCACCACCTCGGTGGTTGTATTGTAGGAATTGTCCTGCTATTAGCTTACCGCATTCCTTACATTTTTAACATGCCTATCTTCCCTTACCCATGCCGGCGTAGTCTGAGACTGAGACCGGTATCCATTCGTGATTAGTGAAGCAGTAGATATTTTCAGCATTGGTTGATGGACCGACAGAAATTTAATCGGTAAGATACTTGGGAACATTCAAACTGATATCGCTTGCATCTTGAGGAGGAGGGCTTGTGCCGAAAGCTAGTCGAGAAAAAAACTGCTACATATGTGAAAAAGGCGATCGAATACGGATGAGTTTCATGACATGCTTACATTGCCGTCAACATTTTTGCGGCGACCATGGCACTTGGAGCAGGAGCAATGCAATCCCTGTTTAGAAAACAGAGAGGAAACCTAGAGGTTTCGATTACTTTACGACGCGCAGAGCAGTTTGCCTCAAGACAGCCGCAAACGGCGGCAGCCGAGAGCCTGTAGGCAGACCAGAGTTATACCCAGAGAAAACCGGTTGCGGCCGCCAGGATACATGTCGTGACAACCGCCAAGCAAGTTCGGCTCATGATAGACGGTCGCTCCACCGTTGTGGTTGCAAGTACATGGCGAGCGCAGCACACAAACACAGCGCAACAAGAATAATGAACGCCGCGAAAAAGGCGAGCGAAGCTTTAACCATATCCATTTGCTCACTCCTCCTATTGTTGCTTGGGAGAAGATCGAGTCTACCGACAGCAGTCTACTGTCTCTTGCGTCCGTCGTCTAGTCCTCCCGGTAGAAAATTTGCCTTGAAGGTTGACTCTACGGCTTCTTCTTCCAACGCCATAATCCCAGCGCGACGACGCCGGTTCCAAGCAGCACGACAGTCGAAGGCTCTGGAACCGGAGTGATGTATGGCTGAGCATCAATGGACTGAAGATTCGAAGACTTACCGATATTTTCACTGGCGCCCGGATGCGATCCTCCACCATCATTACTATGATGATGGCGAGACATCGCAGCAGCGTGCTCGATAGGGAGAAAGAAAAACGTCATCCCCAGGGCAATGGTCAATATCACAATTAGGTGCTGACGCATATATTCTCCTTTCCAGGCTTGTGCAGAGTCCACATCATCTTTGTAACAGGGGCACGGTTGAAAACATATTGGGCTTAAGGTCTAAGACCTATGTCTCATGTGTGTTCTATGGATGCCCTGAAACGAGTGATTCCAATCTAAAAGAGCAGCGTGCCTCCAGGGCACGAGTCACTTCATCTAGCGGTTCATACCGAAGAGATGTGGCAGCAAAAAGAGGGCACTGAGACTTCTACAGCGAGGGGCCGTTTATGATGGGGGGCGAATTGTTCCGTGAAGCCCCGATTCTTTACACTGGCCGGAAAAGGAGACGCTATGGCAGATGTCGAAGATGAAAAAGGGAGTAAGGCTTACAGCTTGTACAGCTCGCTTCGGCGATACTTTGAGCCCTTACGGGAGCATTGGGACAAGCTGACGCCGCAGGA
>JAICXS010000555.1 GCA_025934615.1 Nitrospiraceae bacterium | reverse complement strand
GTAAAAGGGCCGGACCTTCACGTCCCGCGGCAGCACCTGTTTGTTGAGTTGCTCGGTTTTCTCCTGCACGCCCTTCAGAACGTTCTGCGTTTGCTCGCCGCGGCGCATCAGGATTACGCCTTCGACTGCATCATCATTATTTTTCGCTTTGTCCTGGAATCCGAATTGCCCGAGACGGGGAGCATTGCCAATTTCGACGTTGCCAATGTCACGCACCCGAATGGGAACGCCCTTGTTGCTGCCAACGACGATGTTGCCGATATCATCGGTGTTCTTCACCAATCCGATGCCGCGCACATAGTAGAACTGTCCGCCTTGCGAGTAAAAACCGCCGCCCGCATTGGAGTTATTTGCGGTCAGCGCAGTGACGACCTGCGGCACGGTCAGGTGATATCCAAACAGACGCGCGGGATCGAGCAGGACCTGGTACTGCATGACCTCACCGCCGAGGCCGGAGTCGTCGGCAACGCCCGGCACCGATTTATAAGCGCGCTCGACTACCCAATCCTCGATGGTCTTCAGTTCGCGCGGGCTGCGGTCCGGGCTCTCAAGTACGTAGCGATAAACCAGCCCGCTGGGACTGAATAGCGGAGCCATTGAAGCCTCTACCCCCTCCGGTAGTTCAGCTTCCGGCAAGCGCTCAAAAACGAGTTGCAGAGCGAAATAGTTATCGGTGCTTTCATCGAACTTGAGGCGGACATCCGAAAGGCCGTAAAGCGAGATGGAACGCATGACTTGTAAATGAGCCACGCCATTCATCTCTACTTCCAGCGGCAGGGTGACAAGGCGCTCAACTTCTTCGGCGGCATGTCCCGGCCACTGCGTGATCAATTCCACCATGGGTGGCGACAAGTCCGGATAAGCATCCACCGGCATGCGTTGGAACGACACGATGCCCGCGATCGTCATGAAGATGGTGAGCATCAGCACCATGAATCGCTGACGAAGAGCCATTTGGACTATGCGATGGATCATGGATCAGGTCTTATCGTTGCAGTGAATTGGCAAACTGCAGGAACAAGCTGCCATCGGCAACGATGCGGTCGCCCGGCTTGAGGCCGTCGGTAATTTGAGTTTGTCCTTTCTGACTGTCGCCCAATTTCACCGAGCGTCTGCCGAATTGGTTTGGCGTCTGTTCCGCATAGACGAATGGTTCGTTTTCAGCATCGCGTAGGACCGCCGCATCAGGGACCGCAATCGCGTTGCGGGACTCGCCCGCATTCACAGTTGCCGTGACGTACATGTCTTTTTTAAGCTTCTCGCCCGGGTTTGCCGTTTCGATTCGCGCCTGCAGCGTCCGGGTATTGGGGTCGAGCGCGGCCGCGACGTACGAGATGCGGCCGTGGAAGACGTCGGGATAACTGTCCGTTGAAATTGCAACCGGATCGCCGACCCGGATGAAGGGCAAATCCTTCTGATACACATTCACCAGCACCCAGACGTTACTCATGTCGGAAATGGTGAAGCATTGGGTTGTGCCCGCTTGGATCACCTGTCCAGGAGAAATCAATTGCTCAACGATCTCCCCTGAAATGGGGGCCAGCACCGGCACTTCGGGGGAGGATGGCTTCGAGACCAGGGCATCAGGATCGCTAATGCCCATGACCTTCAAAGCCGCCGCGGCCGAAGCGACGTCAGCCTCAGCCTGGACC
>JAICXS010000025.1 GCA_025934615.1 Nitrospiraceae bacterium | reverse complement strand
CAGGCCTGCAAAACCATGACAACGTACAAGATTGCTGGCCGTTATCTGACGATTGGCTTAGAATGGCGTGATTATTCATTATGAGGAGGACCTGCATGAACGGAGTCAGACAGATCGGACTACTCTCTGCGCTAGTCATCGTGGCGTTGGCCGGTTGCGGAGGACATCACGGGTATCAGCGAGACAGCAGCGCAGCGGTTGAGCGCGGCACCAAAGAGATGAACGACTTGATCGACCAGTCGGTGAAGGATCCGAATAAGGCGTCACGCGTCAAAGCGCTGGCAAAAGAGATTGTGGACGAAGCCAAGCAGTCACACGATCAGCGGCGGGATGCGCACCGCAAGCTGTATGAACTCAATGGCAACTACAATGCCCCACCGGAAGAATTTATGAAGATTCTGGACGACATCAACAATGCACACATGCGTTCAGCAACGAAGATTTTAGGACTGCGCTTTAAGATCAAGGAGCAGGTCACGCCCGAGGAATGGCGGGCTCTTACCGAAGGAATGAAAAAATACGGCGATCGGTACGTCGGCGAATCGGTCCACCATTAAACAGTAGTCTGCAATGCGGGAGGGGAGGGACACGACCGTAGTGCTACTCCCCGACCTCTTGCTTCCCCTCACCGCCACCTCATCTTCTTATGCATTCAGCCGTCGGCCGTAGAGCAAGGTGATATTGAGCCGGCGGCTCTCATAGTCATCTTTAAAGTGAAACCGATCCGTTTCGTGGAAGAGATCGGAGTTAAAGATGACCGCGCGGTTGGCGCGATAGGGAATCGTCACGGCGTTGGCGCCACTGGAGAGCAGGAACTTACGAACCTTCGGCTCGTTCGCCGTATTGTTGTAGTCTTTAAAGTTCCAATCTCTCGGCGCCTCTTTGTCCCACACCACCAATCCTCCGTGTTCCGAATCGAGGTTGGCCTCGTCCGGCGTAATCCAGAAATTTACATTGACGGCCGCGGCGTCCGCATGAATGTTCAGCCCAGTTCGTTCGCTGTCATACTTGAACGCCCAGGCTTGTGTGAGGAGATGATGTTGGAAAATGCGGGGAAACTTCAGCCGCAACTCCTCGGCGATCTGGAGCAGCAACGTGCAGGAGAATCCATCTCCTAAGAACGCGCCGAGATAGCCGTTTTCGTAATCCCGTTTCCAAATCGTCGACTCCAGGCAAAAACGGCGTAGCGACGCCAAGGCTTCTTGCGTGAGCAATCCATCGAGATACATGACTTCCGGCCGGGTCGCATGATAGCGCTTCTCGATGGCCGGTACATCGAGCATCGGGCTCACCGCGCCCGATGGAAGTGCCGGACTTTCTGCATAATGAAGAATGCGGTTGAACGACGGAGCGATGGTCTGAAATTCATCGGCGTTCACCGCCATGCGTGTGGCCTTCTCAGGATCCTCAGCCGAACGACGACCGAGTTGGACCAGCGCATCACGATAGGAGGAGTGTTCTTCCCCGAGGAACCCGCGATTGAGCAGGTAGCTGATTTGTTCGGCATCATGCTTGAGCCGTGATGTGGACACGGAAACCGATGTGACCGCTCGTCCATGGTTCTGTTTCAGGTCGGCCGATCGCCGCAGATAATTCAGCGCCTCTTCGAAACGTTGTTGCCACATCAGCGCGAACGCCAAATGGTACAACGCGTTCACATAGTTCGGCTTGATCTTAAGCGCGCGCTCGAAATGCGCAATCGCAGCATCGAGCTTCCCTTGGTCCATCAGCACGTTGCCTAGATTGCATTGCGCTTCAAGATGATTCGGGGACAGCCGTAATGCTTGTTCATATGACACCCGCGCGTCATCCAGCTTGCCTTGTTCCTTCAGCACCACGCCAAGATTGTTGTGCGCCTCGACATAATCCGGCCTGATCTGCAATGCCCGTCGGTACGCGGCCGCTGCGTCCTCTAAGCGGCCCAATTCCATGAGCGCATTGCCGACATTGCTGTGCGCCTCCGGATACTGCGGGTGGATGGTCAGTGCACGCTCATACGCTGCGAGCGCCTCGGTGGCCTTGCCTTGCTTCTGAAGGACAACACCCAGATTAAACCAGTACGTCGGGTGGCTCGCATTTTCCCGCGTGGCTTGAGACAGCAGCTCGACGGCGTCCTCAAGCGCTCCAGTTCGATAAGCGATAAGGCCAAGGAGATGGTGCGTCTCCGCATGATGCGGATCCATGGCAAGGATCTGCTGGTAGAGCTGCGTGGCTTCGACGAGGCGTCCAGCACGATGATGTACGACAGCTTCGTCGAAGAGCGGCTTCAAGGCCATGGCAGAACGACTTTGCCCCCGGCCTTGCAGCTTCTCGGTGCGCCGTCGGTCGGCTCGATTCATGGACGCCTTTCCTTCGTGGGGCAATTTTCACCACAATCTACAAGACGGTGCAAGGCTAGGCCGGTGGATTTATGATGTCAAGACGCGTACAGAATGGGGGGCAAATAAAAAGCCCCTCGATCAAAGACCGAGGGGCTACATGGTGGAGGTGAGGGGAATTGAACCCCTGTCCGAAGACCTTTGGCGCAACGGATCTACATGCGTATCCGATAGTTTAGATTTCGCAATCGCCCACGCCCATCGGCCGGCTTAGAACGACCGCTAGCCCAGAAAGTTCTCGTCCTCAGCCGCTGAGCACCAGCCTTGGACCAGCCTGCTGCATCGCGCTCCGTCCACCCCCGCAGGCATCAGGCGGCGGAACGTCGCAGTTAATTAAGCTGCGAGTGCCAGTTCTTGGTTGGCAGTTGCTATTTTCCCGAAGGTTTAACGAGACTCCGAGAGCTCGGCACGCACCGCTGACCTCTGTATCCCCGTCGAAGCCTGTCACCCCCCTTTCTCAATAATAATGATGGGTCGCCAATGCACTATACCGTATCAACGCCACTTCTACTAGATAACCGCGAATCTTGGCAGGTCAACTGACTGGGATGCTCGCTTCATGAGTGGCCCTCGATTGGGCATGAAGGCTCTGAACTCCGGAAAAATTTTACATGAACCAGCGCTTTCTCTTATCTTCAAGCCTCCACTTCGCGAAGAACCGTCCGGCACCATGAAGCCGGCTTGACGCGCAGGGCGTATGTCAGGAAATATTCTCTTTCAGCTATTTACCAGATGTGGGTGTTTATGATTAGTCAGGAACACGCTGAACGCCTGGCGCATGAATGCGGCGAGGCATGGAACCGTCACGATTTGAACGGCATCATGGCCCACTACGCGGACGAGATTGTCTTTACGTCGACATTCGTACCGATATTGGAGAGCCCACCGCGACGCTGCGAGGCACAACCGAAGTACGCCCAATTTTACGAAAAGCCTTGCCGCCTATCCTGAATTACGTTTCGAATTACTCGATGCGCTGGCGGGGGTGAGGAGCGTGACGCTGTACGATCGGAGTGTCAATGACAAGCTCGCGGCTGAAACGATGTGCCACGATGCAGAGTGCTTGATTGCCCGCGTTGAGTGCCATTATCGTGACGGCGGGAGACGAGCCATTACGAGAAACGGAGCGGTTCATGTCGCGTGACGGCAACCGAAGGATGGCAGGACTGGCGCACTCGGAGATCCGTGCGATGACGGCGGCGTGCGCGCGAGTCGGAGGCATCAATATGGCACAAGGCGTCTGTGATACCCCGTCGCCGGATCCCGTCATTCAAGCCGCGAAGTGGGCGATGGAGCATGGCTTGAATACGTATACTAGGTTCGATGGGCTGGCTGAATTGCGAGAGGCTCTTGCCGTCAAGTTGGCCGGCTATAACCGTATCGTTGCCGATCCGGACACCGAGATCACGGTAAGCGCGGGCGCCACCGGATCGTTTCATTGCGCGTGCCTCGCTTTGCTGAACCCCGGCGATGAAGTGATCCTCTTCGAGCCGGCCTACGCGTATCACATCAATGCGATTCTGGCCGTGGAGGCCGTCCCCCGCCTCGTGCCCTTGCGTGCTCCCGATTGGGCGTTTTCATTGGCGGACTTGGAGCAGATGGTCACGAGCCGGACCACGGCCATTGTGGTGAACACACCGGGGAATCCATCCGGGAAGGTGTTTACCCGCGTCGAACTGGAGCGCATCGCGGAATTGGCCGACCGTCATGACTTGTTTGTATTGACGGACGAAATCTATGAGTACTTTCTCTTCGATGGTCGCGCTCATGTGAGTCTCGCGTCATTGCCGGGCATGGCGGAACGGACGATTACGATCGGCGGGTACTCCAAGACCTTCAGCATCACGGGATGGCGAATCGGCTACAGCGTTGCGCATGCGCAATGGGCGCAATTGATCGGGGCGATGAACGACCTGCTCTACGTGTGCGCACCGGCTCCATTACAGTACGGCGTGGCGGTCGGCATTCGGGATTTGGACCGGTCGTTTTACACCGGGCTCGTCCACGACTATCAAGCCAAGCGCGATCGTTTTTGCCAGGCGCTGACCGCAGCCGGTTTGCCGCCTTCTGTGCCGCAAGGCGCCTATTATGTGTTGGCCGATGTGTCTCGGCTTCCGGGTGAGACCGGGAAGGCTCGCGCCATGTACCTGCTCGACAAAACCGGGGTGGCGGGCGTGCCCGGCGAGGCGTTTATCACGAGCGCGGAAGGCCATCGGTTCATTCGCTTCTGCTTTGCCAAAACCGACGCCGATCTGGACGTGGCCTGCCGCCGGATTGCACAGCTCGGATAAGAGTCGAACGAGCTTCCTTCGTTTACGTGCTCTCGTTGCCGTGCATGCGGCTGAAAATATTCCAGTTGAACGGCTTTGGAGCGATTGCGTGCAGGGGGATCGGTTCGATCACTTGCTGTTCGCGGTAGGCCAACATGGTTCCTACGATGGATTCCGGTTGCTCGACTAAACGGTGGACAACTTCGTATGCGAGGTCTTGCGCGATGGCCTTATCTTCCGGGGTCGGCCGGGCGCCGCGCAAGGTATGACCCAGGATAGTGGCTTTTGTCGACACGGTCAGCGGATAGCGTCCGGGTCCGGCCTGAAACTGCGGCCATTGCGTGACGGCGTGCGCCACATACTCACCGAGGCCATGGACGCCGCCGGCCGGATGATGCCGATGCGGCGTGCGCTCCGCGACGACGAACAAATGGCTCTTATTGGAAATGCCCAACGTCTGTTTCAGCCTGCCAAGGATAATTTGCTCGACGTAGGCATCGGGATCGGGATGTTCGTTGACCAAGATGCCCTCTGCCCGCGCTTGATACGCGCACGCCAAGGCTAGATGGCCGGAGCCCGCGCCCATGACTTCCACGAAAAAGACGCTGCCCATGGCCGCACTCGTGGCCTTGAGCGACTCGATCGATTGGTTCGCCAGCGCGACGGCTGAATGAAAACCGAGGGCGGTGGTGCCGCCGATGTTATCGTCGATCGTGCCGGGGATCCCCACGACCTGCACGCCAAAGTTTTCAAAGATCGCCCTCGCGCCTCGCAAGCTGCCGTCGCCGCCCAACACGACGAGCGCGCCGTTCTCAAGATACGGCTGCAGATTGCGGATCGCGGCCTGCTGAATCCGCTCGTCTTTAAAATCCTCAAAGCGGCTGCTACCGATCGGACTGCTGGCTTGGCTGACCATCCCGCGGGTATCGTGCTCCTGCACTTCCTGAATCCAGTTGTTGGCCAATCCAAGAAAGCCATGCCGCACGAAATAGGTCGAGACGCCGAACCGGCTGCCGCTCACATATAACTCTTTTAAGGCGGCCCCGGCGCCGGCGAAGTCTCCACCGGAGACCAAGGCGACGATGCGGCGGACTTGTCTCGGCTTCAAGGTGACGCGATCTTTGCGCGACTGCTCCACCGAGATCCAGGCGTCGCGGGCCGCTCGTTCCCGAGCCGATAGGCCGACGGCGGTCGAGTACCCGGACAACTGTCCCTGCTCATAGGTCAAGAGCACGACATTGTCTTGTCCCTCTTTGTAGTCGCTGAATTCCCCGAAGGCCTCATGGAAGGGCCGGGGGTCGAGGTAGATCATCAACGCCCGCATGGTCGAGCTGTGGGTGTAGAGGCACGCTACATGGCCTTGGCGCGACTGGGCCAACTGATGGAGCCCGTCGATGACATCCACGTACAAATCGAAAAAGGAGTGTCCGCCCGGATAGCTATAGAGCGGATGTTTCAGCAGTCGTTGCGCCGTTTTCATATCGACGCCGAATGCAGCTCCCGCCTCTTGGGCTTCCGTAGTTTTTTCCACACCGGTGACCCAGCCGAAGTCCGAGGATTCCAGCGCCGGTTCGTAGGCCGGATCGGATGTCGTCCCGGCCCCCAGGGCGGTGTGCACACGGTCGAATAGCTCGCGTGTATTCGGACTGCGGCTGATACAGTGGAGAAACGTTCGAGGATCGAGATAATTATGCAGATGCAGGAAGTCGAGCTGCTGGCCGACCACGCCGACCATGCGGGCCAACGCCGCGCCCACGGCGTCGGCTTTCGTTCGGCCGCGTTCGGGATCGAGCGTATTCGCTAAGCGGCATCCGACTCGATGCGTCTTGCTCTCTACGTGCGAGACGCCATGACGCATGGTGAAGAGCAGTGTGCGATTCGACATATCGCGGGGCAACAGCCAATAGCGGTCATCGCCGAGGTCAAGAACAATGCGGCCTTCCGCCAGTTGCAGGGTCAATTGCGTGCGGGGCACAATGGCGACAGGACGCCGCCGCGTCGGTTTCTGGACGGTTCCGATAGGGGCCTGCAGTAAGGGCCCCATCGCACCGGCCGCAACGAGACAATTCCACGCGGCGAAGAACACCAGCGGATCGCCGCCACAGGCCTCATCGAGCAGCCGGCGCCGTGCCATCCGATAGTCGGCCGCTGAAGAGAAGCCATGTTGCACGCGGGTTGCAAACGGCTGCATAGCCTCGGTCGCGTCGCGCGCTCGCGCGAGCCGATCGGCTAAAGCAGGTGGAGCGGGAGGAAGCGAGATATGATCGGGCACAATGCGAGCAGCATGCGCCATGGCTTCTCCGTATCGGAGCAGCCCTTCGAGTGTGACAAAATCTAAAGCCTCATGGTCGGAGGGCATTGTCGCCTCCTGTGCCTCGGATGTGAGCGTGCGGACGATCGCCGAACGGTCGTTTCGTCCGTCGGTATTTCTCAGCGAGGCTTCGATGGACGATGAATGGAAGCCCAGGAGAAGAGCTTTCGAGACGGCTCATTGCCCAGATCGGCGAACTGAACCGGATTCTGGATCTCTCTGAGCACCAACACTTGAACGAGATCCCGAATCTCTCGAAGAAGCGCGAGCGTTTCGCTTTCTGTGCGACGGCTCATTACTCAACCTCCTGTGTAAGTGTAAATGCTCCGCCTTCGTCAGACGAACACCGACGTGCTTTCAAAATGGCATATAGCCTATCGCGTTTTCGCACAACAATCTATTTGGGCAAAGTCCTTGAGGACTAGTACGCAGGTTTGGAGAAAGACGGGATAAGTGCTTGGTCTTATGTCGGTTCTTTACGCAACAGCGTTGAGATAAACCGGAGAAAGATTCCCCCATTGTGTCGACAGAGGTCGATATAGCCATCGTCGGAGGAGGCGCTGCCGGTTTAACGGCGGCGATTTTTGCCGCCGAAACGCTTGCGGGACGGATCGAGGGAGGAAAGCTTCCTCTGGTTGTGCTCGATGGAGCCAAAAGCCTCGGCGCAAAAATTCTCATTTCCGGGGGCGGCCGATGTAATGTCACCCATGCGGTCGTCCGGTCTCAAGACTTCCATGGCTCCCAGCCGATTATCCGCCATATCCTTGCCGCCTTTTCGGAACAGGCGGCGTGCCGTTGGTTTGCGTCGCTTGGTGTCGAACTAAAGCGGGAAGAGACCGGGAAGCTGTTTCCCGTGACGGATAAGGCCCGGACCGTCCTGGATGCGTTACTGCATCGCTGTCGGGAGCTCGGTATCGTTCTGTTGACGCAGCATCGTGTCATGGATGTTCAGCCGTCCCAAGCTGATGGTGTACTTGGGGAACAGCGCTTTATCATTGCACACAGTCAGGGGACATTGCTTGCTCGACGCGTAATCCTTGCAACGGGGGGCCGTTCCTTACCGAAGACGGGGAGTGATGGAGGCGGATGGGATCTCGCTCGCCGGCTCGGACACACCATCACGGAGACCTTCCCCGCATTAGTGCCGCTGGTGCTGGAACCGTCCATGTTTCATGCCGAACTGTCGGGCCTCTCGCAAATCGTCGAACTGACAACCGTCGTCGAGGGAAAAGTCATCGATCGCAGAACAGGCAGTGCGTTGTGGACACACTTCGGCGTCAGCGGCCCCGTGGTCATGGATAGCAGCCGATTTTGGAGGAAGGCAACGGCGGCATGTCTCCCCGTCGAATTACGGGCCAACTTTTGCGTGGGGGAGGACTTCCCTGACGTGGCTCAGTGGATCCTCCGCCGAGCCGCGGAGAAACCGAAGCAGAGTCTAGCCAAGGCCCTGTCTCAGCGCGTTCCCGAGCGGTTTGCTACCGCGCTCTGCCGGTGGTGCGGGTGCGATCCCTTCAGCTCGATCGCTCAATTGCCTCAGGAGCAGCGGCGGAATCTCGTGCATGGATTGACGGGATTGCGGTTGCCGGTACTTCGCGATCGGGGATGGAATTATGCAGAAGTGACGGCGGGCGGCGTTCCCTTGGCTGAAATCGATTTTCGCACGATGGCGTCACGGACAGTCCCTGGACTCTATATCATTGGAGAGATGCTGGACTGCGATGGCCGAATCGGAGGATTTAACTTTCAGTGGGCGTGGGCGACGGGCTATGCGGCCGGACGCGCAGCGGGCGCCAGTCTAGCAGGATGTTGAAAAAGACCGCCAGCCTCGTTCTCGCTCATTCAGAGCTTGCGACGTACTTACTACAGTACGCCTCGGCTCTTCACTCGCTGCGGCCTTGCTGGACGGACTTTTTGAACATCCTGCAGAAATGCGGCTAGAAAATAATGACAAACCAGAGTTGGGCTGAACAAAGGCAGATTGAGTGGGTCCAGTCGCTCCTCACCAGCTATCACCATTGGACGGGGCGAGAGTTAATCGAGCGGGCCGGTTCAGTAGATCAACAAGCGAGCGCATTATTTTCCGCCCCATTCGTCGTCGTGTCGCATGGCGGACAGGCGGACCCAATTCTGAACTATGGAAATCAGGCTGCCTTGAACCTGTGGGAGACGACGTGGGAGGACTTGTGCCGCACGCCGTCCCGGCTGACGGCCGAGCCGATCGATCAGATAGAACGGGCCCGGATGCTGGCTGAGGCGCAGGCTCGCGGGTATATCGCGGACTATCGCGGCGTGCGCATCTCAAAAAGCGGGCGGCGATTTGTCGTGGAGCACGCGCTTGTCTGGAATGTACTCACAGCCGATGGAGTGTTAGCCGGCCAGGCCGCGACGTTTTCTCAATGGAAGAGACTTGATTAATGGGAGGAAGTTCCAGCGTGTGCGGTCAGCCACATCGTGAGTTGCAGGCTAGTTCGATTGGCGGACTTCGATCATAAACCGGGGTGGAGAAATAGCCTCGCTTCGGCAGCGTGGGCAACGGCTTGGCCTGGTCAAGCGTGTTCGTTCGCGAAAGACATACCGGCAGTCATGGCAGGCGGAAGGTTCCAGCATAAAGCGCCGGGTTCGATCGCGAGCGAGAGATCTTACGATGTGGAGCAAATGATCTTCGATGTCCCGTTCCGGGATGCCGATCAAGGCGGCAAGTTCATACGACGAACGTGAACTTCCGGTCAGCAAATCCATCAAACATTGTCTAGGCGTTTGATCGGAGGGCAGCATAGAATAGTCCGTGTCTCGATCCCTCACGAGCAGATCGGATTCTCATGATGTACGGTTCACCATGAAGGAGCCTCCGCCATATGAATTGGATGCCCTTTTCTAACAGCGTCATTCTACCCGATATCATCAAATCACTTATTTTGTTGACGATGATTCTCATCGGGAGACTGGTTCTCATGCGCGCCGTCGCGCACAGCACGTCGCTGACCGTCGAGACCAAACGGCGATGGGTGCTGATGATCCGGAATATCGTCGCCGCCGTATTTGTGATCGGCCTCGCCTTTATTTGGGCCCATGAGCTCAGCACCTTTGCCGTTTCATTAGTCGCGATAGCCGTCGCGCTCGTCCTGGCCACCAAGGAACTGATCCTCTGTCTCAGCGGCACCGTGCTGCGAGCCGGTTCAAATGCCTATACGCTGGGTGATCGGATCGAGGTGAGCGGGACGCGCGGCAACGTCATCGATCAAAATGTATTGGCCACGACACTGCTGGAAATCGGCCCCGGTCATTGCTCCTCTCAGTATACCGGTCGGGCGGTGGTCTTTCCCAACAGCTTGTTGCTCAGCCATCCGGTGATCAATGAAACGTACATGAAAGAGTATCTCGTCCATGTGCTGACGATTCCGCTGACGATGGAGGATGATTGGCAAGCGGCCGAAAAACTGTTGCTGGAGATTTCGGTGAGTGAATGCCTGCCGTTCATGGAAGAGGCCCGCGTCCATATGAAACAGTTGGAGGGCAAAGCGTGGCTCGATGCCCCGTCCGTCGAGCCACGCGTCTCCATCCATTTGCCCGAGCCCGGCCGCATCGATTTACTGTTGCGCATTCCTTCTCCGGCCCATCGCACGTCTCGATTGGAGCAGGCGATTCTGCGGCGCTTCTTGTCGGCATTTTCATCGAAGACGGCGCGTCGCGAACGATTGGGATGAGGCGAGTCCAAGCAACCTAGGAGGCAGGCCGCATGCCGTGGCTCGGCATGCGGCCGGACGCAGGAATTTAGCGAGAGGGATTACATCCGGCTGGGCCGCTGAGAAATGACCGGCGCGTTGCCCGGCGTTTTTTCCTGAGTGGGGCCGGTCTCCATCGCGACCGGTGCGATGACATTGGCAGTCCCCTCAAAAAGGATGTCAGCCACCAGCGCGCCGGGTGTCGAATACGCACGCTGGGGTTGCTGCCTTGCCATCT
>JAICXS010000228.1 GCA_025934615.1 Nitrospiraceae bacterium | reverse complement strand
CTTTCAACAAACTCTTTCGTTAATTGCCCTGACTCTCTGATCCGGTCGTACAAGCATCCTTCGACGGTTTTAGGGGTAAAGGCAAGTGCTGCTCGGAACCCTTCATCACCAGTAGGTTTGTAACGATACCCCTTCACTCCGCATCGTTTCGGCATAAGAGCTTGCGGTTCGTCAGAATACAGTAGCGGGAAGAGGGCATTGTAGAACCCGTAGTCGAAATCGCTCCCCAGCGGAAAGACGTTTTTCAAACACCTGGAGATGAGCGTTTGCGGCTTCTTGGTCGGTAAACCGTATCACTTCCGAGGCGTTCGATCCCGATGTAAAGGTCACCACCGCCGCTATTCGCAAAAGCCGATAGATGCTTGGCTATTTTGTTCGGCGGCAATAAAACAGATTCCACATCAGAAACTGCTGCCCTTCTTCAGTGAGCCCGATCTTTCGTTTGCGCTGCTGTGAGATTCTCAACCGATATCGGTATGCGAGGTTGAATGCCTCGTTTGGCTTCGCATCATCAGCACGTTTGGAGTTCGAGCGAGTAGGAAGAGGATCTTTTTGATTTGGTACCTAGAATGATACCTACGCTATGATTTAGATGTGCCCGCTTCAGGGATTTCGACTATAACTACTGGACTAGTTCGATATTTGGTGGGCCGTGTAGGGGTCGAACCTACGGCCCGCTGATTAAGAGTCAGCTGCTCTACCAACTGAGCTAACGGCCCACCGTGTTTGAGGCGTCGGAATGCTGAAAAAGGCAATCAGCTTCGTTCTCTCTCCAACAAATCCTCAACGTACCGCAATGGTACGCGTCCGGTTTGTTGCTGCCTGCGGCCTTGGCTGATAAGCATCCCGACGATGTTATTAGAAAGGCTGGAGAACCTATATCGTGTTTTATGTTTGGTCGTTATGGTGCGCCTGACAGGATTTGAACCTGTGGCCCTCAGCTCCGGAGGCTGATGCTCTATCCACTGAGCTACAGGCGCATCCGTCAGCAAGGACACGCACCTTATCATAGCCATGATCATGCTGTCTAGGCAATCGACGGCGATAGAAAGCCATAGGGCAAGAAGACTTCTTCGCCGGTGCGCGGGGTCATATCTCGCGCCTCTTCGATGAAGTCGGCCTCTATTTCGGAGAGGCGGTCTTCTTCTTCCCGCAACGCCTGAGAGACTTGGACGATGGGGACAAAGATTTGTACTTCACATGCGCCGTGTACGAGGCCGTTGCTGACGACCGGCAGTCCCATCATGCGGCACGTAATCGGTCGGGAGGCGTAGACAAGACAGCGGCCATCGGAGTCCAATGCGGGACATGGCAGGCTACTGAATTGGGTCACGAGATCGTCCAGTTCGTTTTCCTGCCATTCGTCCAGGTAGGGAGATTGACGCAGGCGTGGGAACGCGGCTTCCATGGTCGCGACCTGTGATTGAGCACGCCTATGAATGTTCTCTTGGCTCTGAGAGGGCAACGTCTGGAGACCCTCTTGCAGTTCGAGTTGGTCGAGCAGGGTGATCGCGAAGGGGCCGTAACAACAACGGGTACAGCCCTGACGGCAGGGGAGTGATTCTAGGAGTGCCGCTCGGCCGCGCTGAAACCATCCTTCGGCGTGCTGGAATAAGCGCCGGCGTGCCTCTGGAGATGGTGGCCGGGGAGACACGGGGCCAACTAGTCTTCCATTTCCACGATGAGTTCGCCTTTCGGCGAGAAGAAGCCTTGCCCATCGATTTGGACAATGCCGCTACAGTTTTCTTGGAAGAATTCCAGAATCCAGCCGTTCATATCGTAGCCTTCGTCCGTCACATCGCCTTGCACCATCCGGGTCGTCACGAGAAATCGAGACTTGCTGACGCACTCGCGCGCCAACTGGGCTTCAATCTCATCAAAGATGGAGAGGCGCTCTAAAAACGCGTCTCGCTCTTGTTGATGCACGTCTTGGTAGCTGCCACGGTCGCGGGCACAGACTAACTGAATCGGCTTTCGTTCACGGCTATAGCCGATGGAGATCTGGATCCATGCCCAATCGTCGAGCGCTTCAGGATCCATTTTAGGAATCAACGGAATTTGACCCTTCGATTTCAAAAAATCCAGCAGCAGGCGCAATGGCGGAGAATTTTCGCGGCTGCAGAAGACCCGAGAGTAGATGAAGGTATCTTCCGGTTGGTCCCCTTGGGACGCCGATGGGAGAATCGGGAGTTCTTTTGCCATAATGCTTCCTTTTTCGACACGACAACGAGACGATTCCTGGGTACTCTACTCTCTCGCTCCCTCGGAGATCAAGATGAGCAAACATCGCATTTACCAAGCCAGTCGTGCTTTTTGTGGTTGACAGGGTAGGGGACATTCGCTACACTCCGCACGGCTTACGGGCCAGGCAGCGTGTCTTGATGCATGAATCGGAAGATCTTCGAATACGTCACGGGCACTTCACCTAGGTTATTTCACAGGAGGGTTGTATGGCAAAAACGATGACCAAGTCGCAGATTGCGGATCACCTGGCGGGGAAAGCCGGCGTCACGAAGAAGACGGCGGCGCAGATGATGGATGATCTGGCCGGTCTCGCGTACAAGGAAGCCAAAAATACGTTCGTTGTCCCCGGCATCGGAAAATTGGTGCTGGCGAATCGGAAGGCGCGGATGGGCCGGAACCCTCAGACGGGTGAAGCAATCAAGATTCCTGCCAAACGTGTCGTGAAGTTCCGAATTGCCAAGGCCGCAAAAGACGCCATCCTCGGTAAGAAGTAACGATTCGGAGTTATCTCTATTCTGCGACTCTTTCGAATGGTCGATCTCTGAAGGGCTCGCCTTACGGAAGGCGGGCCTTCAGATAATCTTTCCAACTGATCTTTCTCTCTTCTCGAGTTTCACGACTGTTCATTGGGCACCGCGAAGCGTACGGCCGCGTGAATATGACGGTTTTCTTCGTTCTGCTAGAGGGTCGGTGCTAAACCTGTCCCTCCCATCCCATCATGGGCGACCAGTCTGATCGCATCCCCATCCTGGACGCGCGTATCTTCACTGGCAATGCGTTTGTTCACTGTGACCATGACTTTTTTTTCTTTCAGCAATTGCAGGACCGGACGTAGCGCATGACCCTGTTTCTGAATGAGCTGCCGCACCGTCATGGATTCCGGCAAAGAGCAGGCAAAGTCCCGCTCACCGTCTGCGGTTTGTAGCTGTCCCATCAACGTAATCGTGACCATTGATACTCCCGGTCCTCCATTGGTAGTGATCCTACCATTGACTGTTCATCCTTTAGCTTACTAGACTAGAGAGCGTATTCCACTGTCTCAACAAGGACTCATGCAATCTCTCAATATCGAGCGGCCCGGCATGCCGGATCTTCAATTCATCCTCATGGTGTTGGCGCTCTGCACGTCTGGTCTGAAAACGCTCAATGTGCCGGAACCTTTGCGTGAGACGTTGTTCGATCGCTGTTGGGCGCTCATCCACGAGGGACCGCCGCCGACCAATCCTGAGGAACGTATCCTGGATTTGCGCGGCGGCACCGACTTGACGCTCGACGCGATGGCCGAGACGATCCGCAGCCTGTTCGCGGAAGCGGGCATCACCCAATTGACGTGGGATCATCCGCCAAGTGAGCCGACCCGCCCAAGCACTCCTGAAGCCCAGCCGTTGATCGATCGATTGCAGCAATTCGATCCGAAGCGGCCGAGCCGGGACACTTAAACGACTGCTGAAAATGCGTTGAACGGCACTCGCTTTATCACCATTCTTACTACTCGCTGTAAATCTCGAAGAACGCGTCGATGCTTTGCAAGAGCTGCACTTTGATGTCGCCTATTGTGCCGTTCATCACGTGCAGGGCCATGCTCCCTTGCGATCCATCGGGCAGGAGGACCGGGACGTGGGGATGCCGATGCTCGGGGGCGGTCCCTTTATCGAGCCGCATGCCATAACATAACGTATAGTGCGGCTTGACCAATGTCAGATGGTTTTTTCGGCTGTGGACCGATGGTCTTTTATTTTTCGCCATGCCACGCCTCCATGGGTAACCAGCTACGGGAGCCACGCGATGATACGAACCGGCCCACCCGTTCCACCTTTGATTTTCATGGGCAATGCCATCACCATCGTGCCCTGTGGGGGAAGGCGTTCGAGAGAAGCGACATTTTCAAGAATATAGACATCTGCGCCATTTAAAATCCGATGCGCCTGGAAGTCTCGTGAGCGGCCGGGATCGATGCTCGCCGTATCGATGCCGACACCTCGAACCATTCGTTGATGGATTAAGAATTCAGCAAGCTGGGCGGAGAGCCCGGGAAAATGCAAGCTGTGCCGATCATCCGGAGTCGAAGTGCCAAGATAACGCGCCTTATCCGGCCATCGTTGCCCCCAACCGGCCCGCATGAAGACTAACGCGCCGTTTGGAATGCGGCCATAGCGTGATTCCCAATTCAGCACATCCTGGACAGTCAATTCATAATCTACATTCTGTTCGCATTGCGCTCCGGCGTCGATCACCACTGCGGGTCCCGTGAGCCTATCGATGGGAATTTCATCGATGGTGCGCCGTCCTTCAGCAAAGTGAATCGGCGCATCCATGTGGGTTCCGCCATGCTCGCCCGTCGAAAATTTCGCCGCGGCGTACCAGTATCCGGAGGCCGTCGTCCCCCAGTCGGTCTTTTCCCATTGAAACGATGGATTGTTCGGCCAGTAGACGGTGCGGTCGTCAAAGGGATAGGTCAAGTCCACG
>JAICXS010000468.1 GCA_025934615.1 Nitrospiraceae bacterium | reverse complement strand
ATAATCAGATCGCCCGGTGAAAAGTCCAGGACTTTGTTTGCAAAGACGGCG
Source organism: Nitrospiraceae bacterium (assembly GCA_025934615.1). Taxonomy (GTDB): domain Bacteria; phylum Nitrospirota; class Nitrospiria; order Nitrospirales; family Nitrospiraceae; genus JAICXS01. Next base: position 2,503 of record JAICXS010000468.1, on the reverse strand, counting down.
GAGGCGACGATAATGGTATTGATGGCATCCGTATAGATCAAATACGCGATGAAGTAGATGCCCAAGTCACGGTACCGCCCAATATGTTTCGCCGTCGAAGCAAGCTGGGAGACAGCTTGCCTCCACACTGAATGATGAGGATGCCGCGCCTGTGCAATGGCACGCTCGTGCAGCCAGAAGAACGTCGGCAGGGCGGCCAGCAGGAAAAAGGCTGCGGTTACCGCAAAGCTCAATCGGTAGTATGGCAAATTCTCTTCAGCAAATCCCCCGCTAATCAAAGGATACGCCAAAGCGAGAGAAAGTAATCCCCCGGCATAGCCGAGCCCCCAGCCATAGCCGGAGATGCGTCCGATGTTCTGGGGCGTCGAAATTTCGATCAGAAAGGCGCTGCAGAACAGAAATCCCAAATCGAAGGCAATGTTGGCGAGACCGAAGAAGAGGAGTCCTTGCCAGACGTCTCCCTCTTTGACAAGAGCGAGAAGGGCCGTGAAAGCCACGCACACGAGCGTAGAACCGATGAGAAATCGGCGCTTGATGGCGCGCGCGTCTGCGATCGCCCCCAAGACAGGCGAGAGCACCGCGACGATCAACATGGATGCCGCATACCCCCAAAACCACAACCGCTCAGGGGTTGCTTCATGTCCGCTTATTCCGAGTGGCCGAGCGACGATTTGGACGAAATAGATGCTATAAGCAACCGTGACGATGAGGGTGGTAAAGGAGGAATTCGCGAAGTCGTACAGGCACCAGGCCCAGAGTTCCTTTGTGCCGACCGGTCGTGCCGTCACACCGTCGCTTTCAGTCGCCGTTCGTCGGTCTTGCAAACGGTGTCGAATATCGTCCGGTGTCGAGCGCACCCGATGATGGACTTGGCCGTGGCCGGATCGGCTGGAACATAGGGAGTCAAAAACCGTTCCTTTACACGAGCAATGCGGCGCACAGAGGCGTCCAGTCTCGCCTCGGAAATGTTGCCGTCTTTGACCGCTCGATAGATCGCTTCCATCGCCGCGACTTGCCGTTCGCGGTCTTTGCAGATCAATAAAATATCCGCGCCGGCTTGGAAGGCCTTCACCGATGCCTCTTCGATCCCATAGTGATCGATAATCGCGCGCATCTCCAAATCGTCCGTCACGATGATGCCCTTAAAATGCAATTGATCGCGCAGCAAATCGGTCAGAATGATATAGGACAGCGTCGCCGGAAACTGCGGGTCGAGCTTCGGGTACGACACATGAGCCGTCATGATGGTCGCCAATTCATTATCGATGGCGTGGCGAAACGGGCGCAGCTCCATGTCGTGCATCCGCTCGAAAGAGGAGGCGACGACCGGCAGTTCCAGATGAGAATCCTTCGTCGTGTCTCCATGACCCGGAAAATGTTTACCGCATGCGACAACCTTGTTGTCCTGTAGTCCGGCAATGGTCGCCAGGCCCAGCTCACAGACCGTCGCCGGTTTTGCGCTGAACGCGCGATCGCCAATGATGGGATTCGACGTATTAGTATTGATGTCCAGGACGGGCGCCATGTTCATATTAATGCCGACGGCTTTCAGTTCCGCAGCCGTGATCGCGGCGACTTCATAAGCGAGCCTGGAATCGGGGGCAAACTCTAAGGCGGCACATGGCGGGAAGATCGTAAATCCCTCCGGCAACCGAGACACCCGGCCGCCCTCCTGATCGATGGCGATCAAAAACGGCGAATCCTTCGCGTGTGTTTGAAGCTTGTTGATCAGCTTGATGATCTGGTTCGCGGATTCAAGGTTGCGTTTGTAGACGATGAATCCACCGGGCTGATACTCATTGATCAGCTTCACCATATCTTTGGAGACAGTGATGCCGTCAAATCCCAGCATGAACAGTTGGCCGATCTTTTCGCGTAAGGTCATGTTCCACCACAGGACGCTGAAAAAGTCGCTATCACACCCGCCCGCCACAAGCGCGCCGAGACGCGTTCCTTCCCGACCTGCGTTCTCGGCTCATTAACATCCTCAACGTGCCGCAGAGGGCACGCCTCCGGTGTAGACGGAGTCTGCGGCTTTGTTGGGCTGCGTTTTTGAACGTCCTTATAGACTGCATATTAATTATAGATGGAACGTTAAGTGTTAGAATTTGATTCGTCGATTAAGTATTGGATGAGCAATCGCGTTCCGATGCCGGTGGGGCCTTTAGAAATATAGGCGCGTTCTCGATCGCTCCAATCGGTGCTTGCGATGTCGAGGTGCACCCAGGGACAATCGCCGACAAACTTGCTCAGAAACAGGGCAGCGGTAATCATGCCGCCCCCACGGCCGCCGATGTTTCGCATGTCGGCCACGTCGCTCTTGAGCTGTTCGAAGTAATCATCCCAGAGCGGCATTCCCCAGACGCGCTCGCCCGATTTCGACCCGGCCTGTTGAATGCGTTGTTTTAAGGCGTCCCGATTGCCGAACATGCCGATGGCGAATTGCCCAAGCGCCACAGCGCACGCTCCGGTCAGAGTGGCGACATCGATAATCGCCGCGGGT
>JAICXS010000450.1 GCA_025934615.1 Nitrospiraceae bacterium | reverse complement strand
GATATCTCGCCGATGGCCTCAACGTGTTCGTGTACTTTAATAACGATGCCAAGGGGAATGCCGTCAGAAACGCGCGGCTGTTGAAACGGTTGCTGGTCGCCATGAAAGTGCAAGCGACGGCATGACGGACCATGGCTCCTGGTGGCGGCACGCCGTCATCTATCAAATCTATCCGTGGAGTTTTCAGGACTCGAACGGCGACGGCATCGGCGATCTACCGGGTATCATCAGCCGCTTGGACTATCTCAATGACGGCACACCGCATTCGCTCGGTGTCGATGCGATCTGGCTTTCTCCGATCTATCCCTCGCCGATGAAAGATTTCGGCTACGACGTGGCGGATTACTGCGCCATCGATCCACGGTTCGGGACGCTGGCCGATTTCGATCGCTTGGTCAATGAAGCGCATCGGCGCGGGATTCGCGTGCTCATGGATCTCGTGTTGAACCATACGTCCGATCAACATCCCTGGTTTCAAGCGTCTCGCTCGTCACGGTCTTCACCCAAGCGAGACTGGTACCTCTGGGCCGATCCCGGGGCGCGCGGGGGACGTCCGAGCAATTGGACGGCCGTCTTCGGCGGATCGGCGTGGGAATGGGATCGAACGACGCGCCAGTACTACTTGCATTCCTTTCTCAAAGAGCAGCCGGATTTGAACTGGAATCACCCTGACGCACAAGAGGCCATGCATGAGGTGGTGAGGTTTTGGCTGGATCGCGGCGTCGATGGTTTTCGCTTGGATGCGATCAATTGGATCGGAAAGGATAGCAATTGGCCGGACAATCCAACGCGGTTCTTCGCCTTGCGGTCCTACTTACGGCAGATCCATCACTATGATCGCGATCAGCCGTTCACTCACACCGTACTCCAATTGCTTCGTACCTGGACGAATGACTATCCGGGCGCCGTCATGGTCGGCGAAGCCTCATCGGATACTCCCGGTGGCCCGGCCGCGTTCTACGGCAAGGGGACCGACGAGCTGCATATGGTCTTCGACTTTCGCATGTTGAAGTCTTCGTGGGATCCCCAGCGATTCCGCCGTCTAATTCAGCAGTGGGATCGTGCGGTGCCGCCGGGCGGATGGCCGACGCAGGTCTTGAGCAATCACGACAACAGCCGCCATTACAGCCGCTATAGTCGCGGAGTCGATGCCGAGACGGCGGCCCGGCGCGCGCGTGCCGCGGCGCTCCTGCTGCTCACGCTGCGCGGCACGCCGTATCTTTATTATGGAGAAGAAGTCGGCATGCGGGATGTCCGGCTCCGCTATCGCGAACTGCGCGATCCGTATACGCGCCGGTATTGGCCGTTTTTGCGAGGCCGCGATCCCGCCCGGACGCCGATGCAATGGGACCGATCACCGCACGCCGGATTTACCGCCGGCACACCGTGGCTCCCCGTGTCTCCGGATTTCGAACGGGTCAATGTCGCGCATGAAGCCGAGGATCGCGCGTCGATTCTCTCGCTTTACCGAAAACTCATCTGGTTACGAAAGACCATGCCGGCTTTGGCGCTGGGATCCTATCGGGAAGTTCCCGGCGGTCCGCCGGACTGCCTGATTTATCTTCGTGAAACCGGCGGAGAGGTCAGCGAGCGCTTACTGATCGTCATTAACTTTCGTCCTAATCCGCGCAGGTTTTCACTCCCATCCATCGACGCGGTAGGCGTCATTCTACTCTCAACCGACCCGCATGCAGCCGGAGAGTCGTTCGACTCGGCTCATGTCGATCTGGGACCGGACGAAGGTATCCTCGTGCGTCTCCACGCTTAATTTTGTTTTATTCCCACATGGCATGCGTCGTGGGCGACCCTGTCCGCGTAGAGACACTATGTCATGCTCTCAAGCTGCTACAACCGCCGACAATTGTGCAACAATCGCGCAGATGCATGTGAGATCGGCGAAATTGCTCACATTCTTTTATGCCGTTCGGACGATTCTTCGTCGCCAAAGCGGGCAATATACACGGCGCACCGCTTGCAGTGACATACGTGGCATCTAATCGTTCGACTTCAAGGGACAGGAGGCGATGATGAATATTCTAACGACGCGTATGGCAAGTGCAGTCGTGACTGTGGGATTGATTTTGCCGGTCCCGTGGCTGGGATGGCAAGTGATCAGAGTTCGCAACAAGGCATGAAAGGCGAGGCAAACCAGAGCTTCGATAGTTTTCAGAAAGAAAGTGAGGCAGGGCTAAAAATGGACGGCGATCGCGGAGCTCCCGGTATTAACTCTGGAGGCCAAGCCATTAAGCCGGGGGAAGGCGAACAGGATGGCCGTCCAGGAACGATCTTTGGAGGACCCGCCTCATTGCCTCCTCAGAATGAAGCGGTGCAGTATGAAGGAGCCGACAAGGGCAAAAAAACGCCACGTTCTACAGAGAGCGAGGCCTCGGTTCCATATTAGTGAGTAAGCGGACGCCCTCAAAATATGGCACAGGCCTTGATCCTGCCATTGGATCTCCGGCACTGGGATGCATCCCAGTGCCGGATTCCCTCCTCAAGTGCAATGCCTGTCGGTATAATTACTTTTCCAAGTCTTAATCCTGCGTACCTGTGCGCTTCCGGCGAAGCGGATTCCCGGCGATGCCCAAGCCGATTAACTAATCTCTTGTCGAGTTCCATCTATGCGGCGTCGAATCGTCATCGCTATTGGGCTTATTGTGCTGGTCGGCCTCATCTCCGCTGGCGGCTACATCTTGAGACATCCCATTCCGGTCGTTCTCATGTTTCATT